>JAHYJK010000365.1 GCA_019429225.1 Anaerolineaceae bacterium | reverse complement strand
CTTCCCTGGCGCCGAAAATGCTGCACGTGCTGCTAAAAAACTGGCCTAAATCACATCTGACCATGGTCGGCCCTGACAAGGGCGATGGCAGCCTTCAACGCATGCTCGCTTTGGCGGTTTCCCTGGGCGTGCGAGACCACATTACCATCACCGGTGGCGTTCCCGGTGATGAAATCCCTAATTTTTTACAATGGGGTGATATATTTATCAACACCACCAATTTCGATAACACACCCGTCAGTATGATTGAAGCCATGGCGAGTGGTTTGTGTATTGTCAGTACAAATGTAGGCGGAATTCCTTATTTGATCGAACATGCAAATGATGGCCTACTTGTCCCACCTGATGATCCTCAGGCATTTGCTGGTGCCATCCTAAATATCATAACCGACCAATCTCTAGCAAAGAGGCTATCATCAAATGCGTGGGAAAAGGCAAAATGCTTTGATTGGTCCATCATCATTCCCCTATGGGATCGGTTATTTGATGAAATGATTGAACAACAAGCTTCAAAGATGTAATTTGTTATGTCTAAAATCAAAACCTCACTTCTTAGAAATGTGATCATACCCTTTGGCGACTTAATATTCGGGCAAAAAATGATGCGACGCATTAATTTCCTTGAGGAAGCCCAGTATTGGCCGCTTGAAAAGATCAACGAAAGAAGAGCCAGAGATCTTCAAGCTTTGATCCAAACTGCATATTCTGAGGTCCCCATTTATCATCAATCGATGAATCAAGTTGGAGTACAACCGGGTGATATTAATACACTGGATGACATTTCCAAACTTCCGATCATCACAAAAGAGATATTGCGCGCAGGCTATCCAAAGCAAACGACACGCTCAACTGGTCGAAAAGTATACCAAGCAAGCACTTCCGGATCCACAGGCAAAAATTTTTATGTCATGGAAGATAATCTCACTGCCGGATGGTATCGAGCATCTTTTATCCTCTCTTTAGAATGGGCGGGATGGGAGATTGGAGAGCCACATTTACAATTAGGCATGACGATCAATCGCAGCTTAGAACGACAACTAAAAGACCTGTTTTTTGGCTGTCAGTATGTATCGGCATATCAGCTGGATGATGAACATTTATCCACGATGTTGGATATTATCGATCAACATCAAATTAAATATATTATGGGTTATCCTGGAAGCCTATATTTTTTAGCGAAGTATGCCATTGAGCAGGGATGGAACCAACCACTTCGTTCAATTGTTACCTGGGGCGACACCCTTTACCCTCATTACCGTGAAACAATCACAAAAGCTTTCAGTACAAAAGTATTTGACACTTATGGCTGTGCAGAAGGGATCCAGATTTCTGCCCAATGTGCACATGGGAATTACCATATTCACACTTTAGACACCATTGTCGAGTTTTTAGATGATAATGGAAATCCTGTTCCGCCAGGAGAAACCGGAAATATCGTCCTCACCCGACTTCATCCAGGACCAATGCCGTTTATCCGCTATCAATTGGGTGATCTTGGTGTTCCATCAACAGATGATTGCTGCTCATGTGGAAGAACCTTCCCAACGATGAATTCAATTCAAGGGCGCAATGCAGATGTTGTCCTCACGCCTTCTGGAAACCGCCTGATTGTTCACTTTTTCACAGGAATTTTAGAGCATTTTTGTGAAATTAATTCCTTTCAGGTTGTACAGCAAAATGAAGAAACCATTAATATTTTAATTGTCCCAAATGATCACATATCCGATGATAGGCTTGATGAAATTAGATTTGCTCTTCAGACAAGGGGTGCAGATGATATGAACATCTGTTTTAACATTGTGGATCAGATTCCCTTACCGTCTTCTGGAAAACATCGTTTTGTCATCAATAAAACAGTTGAATAATGAATAATCATCACATTTTCGTCCGAATCATCCAAAAAGAAGATCTCAAGGAGATCACCCAAAATCGCATCACAAGCTTCCAGAATCGCGCATTGACCCAATTGGGATGAGGTACAGTGAGACACGATTATTCATGGCTCCTTTCTGGACTCTCTAAGACATATCCCATTGGCATTCAAACACAGGATAGATCATTGGCAGGATTTTGATTTGCAGGTCATTACAACAGATCTTTTGGCGGTTTCCTTGGACAATTTAGGTGACATTCAACAGGAGCTATGGTTCTGAAAACGTGGTTAATCATCAATTCTCCCGTAACAGATCAGTCAAGAGTGGCTAAGAAAACTTTGAGGAGAATTTGCATATCAAGGTAAATCAGAGTCCATAATAAAATATCCCTACACCACGGAAATCAACCTGACAAAACATCTTCTAGTTTAGGAATTTTATCCACTGCTGTTTTACCTTTGTATCAATGACAGGGAATAGGTGAGATAATCATGCACAATGTTGAAAAATTTGCGGGTGCAAACTGTTATTCTCGTCTTCTCCTATCCGTTCATCCAGGGAATAACCAGGCTATTGAGTTTTATGAAAAGTTGGGCTGAGAAAGATCACAGACAACGTTGAATTAGGATGGGAAAATGTATAAAACAATCAAATGATGACAAACAATAATTTTCCTTACATATCCATACTGATCCCTATCCGCAACGAGGTCCATTACATAAAAAAATGTCTCACAGC
>JAHYJK010000364.1 GCA_019429225.1 Anaerolineaceae bacterium | reverse complement strand
AAATACGTTTTATCGGTGCTGGCCATCTGGCGTGGAGATCGTGCTTATGGAACAGCATTAGCCAATATCCCTCTCAACTTTGGTGATGCATTATTGTGCTTTGGACCAGTGGAACGCTTTCAGATGATTGCTAGTGATCAAGATTTTGTAGTATTAAAATCCGAATTTCAAGTGCAACCGAAGACAAAAAAAGCCCCACTTGCATCCTTGATCATGCTGGCGGTAATTGCGTCTGTCATTGTTTTAGGTCTGCCAATCTCGATAGCAGCCATTACAGGCTGTGTTTTGATGGTGGTTACTCGTTGTTTATCAATGGAGGAGGCTTATCAGGGAATCGATTGGCGTTCAGTTTTCTTAATTGCATCCATGTTGCCACTTGGGATCGCCATGGATCAGACTGGAGCAGCAGCTTTTCTGGCAACCCTTGTCATTGATTCTGTTGGTGCTTATGGTCCTTCAGCTATACTGGCTGGTTTGATGGTACTCTCTATGATCTCAACCCAATTCATGCCCAGCCCGGTTGTGGCGGTATTGATGTCACCAATTGCCCTCACCACAGCAGTAAATTTAGGCTTGTCTCCTTATCCTTTTATGATGGGCATTGCATATTCACTGGCAGCTGCTTTCCTCAGCCCAGTTGCTCATCCTGCGAATGTGCTGGTGATGAGCCCGGGTGGTTATCGCTTCGTCGATTATTTCAAACAAGGACTTCCCTTATCGATCATTGTATTAGCTGTTAGCATTCCATTATTACCAGTATTGTTTCCATTTTAGTTTAATTCTCTTTAATCAGGATCAAAAGATCAGCGTAATAAATAAACACCCCGCGAGGCGCTGGTTCCTGCAGGGTGTTTTCCAAATTTCAATATTTAATTAGCGGTTGATCACCGGCATGTATACGAAGCTGGGTGTGCCTTTGTCGTACCAAACAGTGTATTTGACATCATTGCCTGCCAGTTTCGGATCAATCGGCGTGATCTTCAGGTAGTAGGTGTCATTGGTCTCAGCATCGAAGGTAACCACCTGTGATTGTCCAAAGACAGTAGCCGGGTATGTTTTTACCAGGGTTGTGCCATTGTTTTTGTAAACATCCACATTCATGCTGGCGCCACCACCGCGCGAGCTGACAAATACCATGTAGGGATTGCCGCCTACCACCGTCATTTTGACCCAATCCACATCCCCGGTGCCACAGAAGTTGTGGTTTTGAGAGGTGTTAATCGGCAGTGTTGTGGCACTGGAAGCAGTATTATTGGATTCATTGCCATCCAGTGAGCATGTAGTGATCAGCACCACAGATTTGGTACCATCCTGGTAGGGCTCCACATTGCCACTCAGGTCCACGGCACGTACACGGAAATTATAACTCTTGCCCATCTCTCCCAGGAAATTATAGATTGTCTGTGAGCCAGGGATCTTCAATTTCAGGTCCTGCCAATCGCTACCATTTACCTGATACTGCAAATCATAGTAGTTGATGGAACTGCTGGGAACATTGGTCGTCCAACGCAGGGGGATGTAAGTGGTCGCCAAAGGAGAACTGATCGCTGCCAGGGTGGTAGAAGGTACTGACAGATCATACCCCTTTACGATTCGTAAAACACCATGCTGGTTGCCTGCACCATCGAATGCCTGTGCATATAACCAGCCATTCAACACTGGCTCATATATGGCAACATCAAATAAAGCTGACCAACCATCACTGCCATTGGTGTCTGATCCGAGCAATACCCATGAACTTGAAATATTAGCATTGCGCCAATAGAAATCCACTTTCTGAACACCGGTTTGAGTACCGACACCAAAATCACTGGCTTCCACCTTCAGGTAGAAGGGTTTCTGCGGAATCAGATCCGTCGCAGGCCAGCTAAAACTTGCCTGTGGAGGAGTGAAATCACCCGATCGTTTAACACGTAATGTATAGAAGTAATTATCACCACCGGCGCGGGGATAATCCCAGGCTTTAACCAGCACGTAATAATCACCGGTATAAGGCAACGTGTACTTGATGTAGGAATCACGCTCCACGGTGTAAACCACATCATCATTTTCAGCCAAAAGATCGCCCTTGTAATCATAGAACATCAGGTAAGGATCCAGAGCTGAACCATATGCCATGGCATCGATATCCAGTTCCACTTCTTCACCGGCGAAACCGGTAAATCTGTAGTAATCCAGGTCACCCTGTGGGCAAATCTTAGAGAAGATTTCTCCACCATCCGGGTATACCATTGCCTGGGCAAAGGTATCGTTGGGTTCACTGTTGTTGATGCATGTAACCGGTGCTTCAGTGGTGATCCGCACGTTGTCCACCATCCAGCCAAAGCCCTCATTGAAGAATGGATCCACAATATCCATATGGAAGCGCACACGGATGGTTTTGCCTGCATATGCCGATAGATTAATACCCGGGCTGGTCAACCAGGCTTTGTCCGCATCCAGTGAAAGCTGCATCAGATTGTTGAAAGGTCCACCATTGACTGAGATCTGTACCCAGCGTTGATCATAAAAGTTGAAGAAGTTCTCCGTCTGATAGTAATAGTCAAAGCGCAGGTAATATGTACCGGTGGATGGAATCACGATCGGGGGTGAGGTTAAGTCTCCACCACCGATATTGGGGTCACC
>JAHYJK010000363.1 GCA_019429225.1 Anaerolineaceae bacterium | reverse complement strand
GACAGAAATTGCATATTCGAGATCTACTGAATCGGATGATTGGTTTTCAAAGAATTTTTTTCGCGTTGTTCCAGAAAATAAGAGAGCTAATGCTTCATCAGGCGCAATACCTTTTACTTCCATAGAATTATCACCTGATTTCATTGACCCCTTTCTAGATGTGATCAAGACATTTCCAGAAAGATTGGTGGGAATTAATCCAAATATTGGTATATCAAGAATATTAAAATCATCCAAGTTGTCTATGATAATCAATGCATTTGAATTGTCGTCCAAATATTCAAAAAATAACTTTACAACCTCATCTTCTCTTAGCTCTTTCTCGAAGAGATAATTTGAAATAAAATTACCGGCAATTTTTATAAATTCTTCTTGAAAACCTGATGCGGAATTAACCCAAAAAATGCCGTCAGTATACAAATCTTGATAACGATATGCATATTCAAGCGCGAGTTGGGTTTTACCAATTCCACCTAATCCGGTTAACAGGATTATGTTTTTTTTCGAGCTAATAATTTGTCTAAATTTATTTTGAATTTCAAGGAGTTGGTCTTCTCGTCCCACAAATGCATTATTCCTGGGGTAAGGGACATTACTAAATTTTTTATTTTTTAATACCCTAATTTTTTCAGCTTCGTGGTCTCTCCCAATGCCCTTCAAGAATTCAATCATTGAGTCAAGATTCTTGGTGGTCATTTCATTTGAAAATGCATCAAATTTTTTATTAGGGTGAGCATGCTGGTTCCGAATTTCTCTTAAGTTGAAAACAGTTTGTTTTTTATACTTGTCATTATTTTTAGAAAATATTGAATTCCACGTTTCCCAATAAGTAATGATCCAAAACAACTGAGACAAGTCAAGGTAATTCCAACAATTCTCGGGTGTAACATCGTTTTTCAATTGCTTGTCTTTTGAAGCTTCATCTAATGGTTTAATAATCCCCTTTTGCCACCATTCATCTTTATAATTCGCTTTTAGTTGAGTTTCTATATATTTTGATAACCCGTCTCTTAAAATTTCCAGAGATCTCGAAATTCTATCGTAATTATCAAATTTCATTTATTACTCCTGCAATCATAAGTGAATCCACCAAACCCAGATATGTAAAGATAAGGTTTATACAATTTCATTATATTTAATATAGATTAATTATGGAAATTATCAATATGTTTCTGTTATGTTTGCGATACAAATTCACAGTTGTACAAGGGTGGATCGCTGATCCACCAAAATCACTCACACCTTTCTCAAACCCCTGCCCTCGCGTCCAGCGAGGGTCATTTCTCAACCCCCTGCCTTTGAGATAGGGAGATCAAAACGCACCTGTCCCTTTCCCCCCTGTAATGGAGTAGCATTTATGTTCTTAAAATGCTTCGCCCCTTAAATCACCAGGTTCTCGCACCTAGAGGGGGTCAATCCCCTGTTTCTCTGCTTTCCACTACCAACCTGCTCACCTTTTTTCCCGACAAACTTAACAGCTCAAACACCCACGAAAGAACCAGCTCTTTCCACCTGTCAAAAGTGACAACTTAACTTCGTTTCTATAAAATGTATCTTTGCTATAATAAAACTGTTGGAAAAACTCATCGCGTTTTTCTGTTAGCCTACTTCGATCGTATTTGTTGAGTTCGTTTCAGTTTTTCACTACATAGTTGAGCAAGGGGACAGGATGAACGTATTTGATCTCCGAAATTCATTGATTGAAGACTATTCTTCATACAT
Organism: Anaerolineaceae bacterium; assembly: GCA_019429225.1. Taxonomy (GTDB): domain Bacteria; phylum Chloroflexota; class Anaerolineae; order Anaerolineales; family Anaerolineaceae; genus UBA6170. Next base: position 908 of record JAHYJK010000363.1, on the reverse strand, counting down.
TTCCAGTTTCATTCAAATCAGTGATCCAAAAATTAAGGACTATGTTGATGAGAGCATCGCCGGTGGACTTTTATGGCCGGATCCTCTCATTCAACTCAATCCATCCTTTGAACCTGGCCACAAAATCAGCGATCTTTGCGATGAAGGGCTGCTTAATAAAGAGTGCAAACGGATTTTTGCCCGAAAAAGTTCACCAGATAGCCCATCTTTCCCCTTGCGCCTACACAAACACCAGGAAGATGCCATCCGAACCGCCAGGGAAGGCAACAACTATATCCTCACCACCGGTACTGGTTCCGGAAAGAGTCTGGCTTATATTATCCCCATCGTGGACTATGTGCTTCGCAATGGTAGTGGCAAAGGCGTGCAGGCTATTATTGTCTATCCGATGAACGCATTGGCGAACAGCCAACGTGGTGAATTGGAGAAATTCATAAATTTCGGTTATCCCGATCAAAAAGGCCCGGTTACATTTGCCCGTTATACCGGGCAGGAAAACGATGAAGAGCGGCAACGTATTATGGCGAATCCGCCAGATATTCTGCTGACAAATTACGTCATGCTTGAATTGATTCTGACAAGACCGGAAGAACGCACCAAACTGGTAAACGTCACTCGCTCATTACGGTTTTTGGTGTTGGATGAACTGCACACCTATCGCGGCCGGCAGGGGGCAGACGTATCCATGCTAGTACGTCGCACACGCGAAGCTTTCCAGGCTTATCAGTTGCAATGCATAGGCACATCAGCCACCCTGGCAGGCTCAGGTAGCTTTACAGAACAACGCATGGAAGTAGCACGTGTAGCTTCCATTATATTTGGTGAAAAAGTTCTGCCATCCAATGTGATCGGTGAAACATTACGCAGATCAACGACTGAATATGATTTTTCAGATTCAAACCAATTGT
>JAHYJK010000362.1 GCA_019429225.1 Anaerolineaceae bacterium | reverse complement strand
TGGTTTTTTCTTAATAATTGGTTTAGCGGTTTGCATCCTGTTGCTGCTGATGGTGTAAGCACAGCTCAGAGGGCAGACCCTTCTTTCTGACCACCACGCGCGATTTGTTGCCAGATGCTGACCACACTGACAACCAGGATGGCCGAAGCAATCGATTCTGGCAATCCATTTCCAAGGACGAGCGGTGGAAGTGCCACCCAGGGTAAATACCCCAAAACGCCAATCATGCCCAGCACAAGGACCGTGTTGGTGAGGCTGCCAAGTACGCCTGCTGAAATCAGCGCAGGGATTTTCCAGTGTTTAAGGCTTACATAGACGAGCCAGGAAATCGGTCCGATGAACAACCGCGGTAGGATGGATAATAATGGATTGGTGAACCAAACGTCTGCCGGGCCGGTAGGCGCCACCGCAGCCTGGATGAGGCTGAACAGCCCAAATATGAACCCAATTGCCACACCCACCACCGGGCCCTCCAGCACAGCCCCGATGATCACCGGGATATGCATTATGGTCAGAGATGCGCCTGTGATCCAGGGGATAAACCCTAAGCGAGTCATCCCTAAGAAGATTGATAGCGCACTCAATACGCCAGTAATTACAATTTTTCGGGTTCTGTCCTCAACCATGGTCCTCCAGAATATATTTTCGTAAGAAATCGAACATAATTATACTTGCATAAAGACAAAGTAAAAACTAACCCAGTCCTGGTTCAAAAAAACAACCGCATCAGTTGATAATAGCGGTCCCCAATAACACAAATTGAAGATGGTAAAATAAACTATGTGCGATCTTCTTATCATCTCTCAAATCTAGCAAGCTAGCCTGACTGGTCGAATGACATATGGGCACCAACATCATTATCCCAGAAAACAATCAAAGCTCAAATTCATTGGAGAAAAGCGTTCACAGACCGCCCACCAAGAATCCAGCGCTGTCGTACCTGGCCAGCTTAAACAGCAAAAATAGCCGCCGTGTTCAGAAGACAGCCCTGGACCAGATTGCCGCAGTCTTGTCTAATCATCGCATTGAAGACAGCCTTGCTTTTCCGTGGGAACAATTGGATTATGGCACAGTGACGGCGATTAAAGCCTGGCTGGATGCCCAATATGCACCTGCCACGGTCAATCGTTACCTTTGTGCTGTCCGCAGGGTGCTCAAGGAGGCCTGGCGGCACGATTTGATCAGCGCTGAAGACTATCAGCGCGCCACCGACGTTCGCTCAGTCACAGCCCAGCGGCTTCCAACCGGCCGTGAGTTGGAGACCGATGAAATCAAACGCTTGATCCAAGCCTGCCTGGAGGATGAAGATAATCCCATCCTGGGTTTGCGCGATGCAGCCATAATCAGCCTGATGTATTCCTCGGGTTTACGCCGTGCAGAAGTTGTCACTCTAGATCTTAAAGACCTCGACATCAAAAACCGTCAGGTCCGCGTGATCGGAAAACGCAATAAAGAGCGCTACGCCTATCTTGCTAGCGGTGCCGTCCGGGCTTTAAAAAAATGGATCGAGGTTAGGGGGCAGGAATCGGGGCCGCTTTTTTATGCTGTCGTTAAATCTGGCAGAATCGTTCGCTTTCGAAATGAACGCCTGACAAAACAGGAAAAAGAAAACGGTAAAACACCCCAAAACATTGTGGCCCGGTTGAGTGACCAGACGGTTTATCACCTGATTGACAAGCGCGCTTTGCAAGCCGGCTTGGTAAATAAAACTACACCGCATGACATGCGGCGCACCTTTGTGAGCGATCTGCTCGATGTTGGCGTGGACCTATCGACAGTCTCAAAAATGGCAGGCCACGAGGATACCAATACCACCATGCGTTACGACCGACGTTCATCCAATGTCATGCGAGATGCTGCAGAAATGCTGGATGTCCCCTACCCAGAAGACTAATCAATCCGCTCTTCTAAAAAAACACAATCGTTTCTGCTTTGTTTTGCGCAGCCTGGCCTGAACCTCGATAGCCATGATCCGCTATATTGGCTTGATTCCCATGATCACCAATTTGAAAACCTGGTTTTGGATTCGCAGTATAATAATTTAATGTCATTTTCCATCCATTTAGATGGAAACCAGGACTCCAGGAGGAGTAGAATGTCCGAAACCGAAAAAATTACCATCAATATTGCCAGCGTCGATTTGGGGAGAATTGATTTACTCGTTCAGGAGGGGTTTTATGCCAGCCGGGCGGATTTTGTCCGCACGGCCATCCGCAATCAGCTTGAGCGCCAAAAAACTGCCGTTGATTCAATCACGTCCCGGAAGTCCATGGTGATTGGCACGTTAAGCTATAACCGCCATGAACTCGAGCAAAAGCGCGATGAAAATGAGATGATCAATGTCAAGGTCATTGGTATGTTCATCCTCACCGATGATATCACCCCCCAACTTGCGCTGGATACCATCCAATCAGTGACCGTGCGAGGGGTCTTCAAGGCACCCGAAGACGTCAAAGAAGCGCTCAGCGACAGACTGCATTAATCGCACTGGTGGAGATTAATTTCATGGTATGATTACAAGATAATTAGATAATTGTCTACGATCCCTGAATAATCATTGGAGGAAACCCTATGGAAAAGAAATCGCTACCGTTGCGCTCAGAAGTCCCCCTGCACGAAACATGGAACCTGGAAAG
>JAHYJK010000052.1 GCA_019429225.1 Anaerolineaceae bacterium | reverse complement strand
GATTTAAAAAACCGTTGATACTGGCCCAACGGTTTTTGGTTGGAAATATCTGGCTTTACACATCCAGATTTTGAACAGCCAGTGCGTGAGTCTGGATGAAACGTGTCCTGGGTGGAACAGCTTGCCCCATTAACATGTCAAATGTTAAATCAGCCTGGGCAGCGTCTTCAATTGAAACCTGTAATAATGTGCGGTTTTCTGGGTTCATGGTAGTATCCCATAACTGCTCAGGATTCATTTCACCCAGACCTTTATATCGTTGTAAGCCAACTTTATCTGGATTCACACCAAATTCCATAATAATTTTTTCTTTTTCCTGCTCAGTGTAGGCATATCTTTTTTGATTTTTGTGGGAAATCAGGTAAAGAGGTGGTTGGGCGATGTATAAATTTCCATTTTCGATAATTTGTTGCATATAGCGGAAGAAGAAGGTAAGTAACAGTGTACGGATGTGACTTCCATCCACATCAGCATCTGTCATGATGATAATGCGGTGGTAGCGCAGATTGCTGAGATCAAAATTATCTCCAATTCCGACTCCCAAAGCTGAAATCATGGATTTAATTTCTTCATTTGATAAAATTTTATCCAATCGGGCTCGTTCCGTGTTCAATATTTTTCCACGCAAAGGAAGGATAGCCTGGAATTGGCGATCGCGTCCCTGTTTGGCTGACCCCCCAGCCGAATCACCTTCCACAATGTAAATTTCGGATTGCAACGGATCACGGGAGGAACAATCTGCCAGTTTCCCGGGTAGGGTCATCGATTCTAATGCTGATTTTCGAATGACGAGGTCTCGCGCTTTTCTGGCTGCATCTCTAGCCCTGGCTGAAGTCAGACATTTTTGAACAATAGCCTTACCGGCATTCGGATTCTCTTCCAGAAATTCCGCAAAACCTTCTGTGACGACTTGCTGCACGACAGTCTGAACTTCCGGGTTCATTAATTTTACTTTTGTTTGAGATTCAAATTGTGGATCAGGAACTTTTACACTAACAATTGCAGTCAAACCTTCACGTGTATCATCACCGGAGAAATTCGGATCGTTTTCTTTAATCAACTGGTTACGTCGGGCATAATCATTGATTACTCTCGTGAGGGCAGTACGTAAACCAGTCATGTGAGTGCCGCCATCAATGGTGTTGATTGTATTTGCGAAGGAGTATACAGATTCAGCGTATGCATCCGTATATTGCAAAGATGTCTCAACGCTGATCCCTTCTAATTCTTTTTCAACAAAAAAGACAGGATGTAAATACTCCCTGTTTCGATTGATATAACGCACAAAGGAAATAATGCCACCATCAAAATAATAAGTAGCCTCACGGTTATTGCGCTCATCCACCAATCGAATTTTTACTTTGCGGGTGACAAATGCCATTTCCCTGAATCTTTGAGATAGTGTTTCAAAGCGATAATCGATTTCATCCTTAAAAATTTCTTTATCAAATTTAAATGAGGTGAGGGTTCCAGTTAATTCTGGATCGCACTCTCCAATCACAGAAACAGGACCTTGTGGGATGCCCTGGCGATAATCCTGAGAATACATCAATCCTTTTTGAAAGACTGTAACCTTAAACCACTCCGACAAAGCATTTACGGCAGAAGCACCCACACCGTGTAATCCACCTGAGACTTTGTAACTGCTATGTCCAAATTTTCCACCGGCATGTAGCACGGTATGGACTAACTGGAGTGCAGATACTTTCTTCTCAGGATGTACATCAACCGGAATACCCCGGCCATTATCTTTTACTGTGATACTACTATCTGCATGGATTACGATACTAATATCATTGCAGTACCCAGCCAGTGCTTCATCGATTGAATTATCAACAATTTCATACACCAAATGATGCAGCGCTTTAATATCTGTTCCACCAACATACATGCCTGGTCGACGACGAACAGCCTCAAGACCTTCTAAAACCTGAATATCCTTTGCGCCATATGATGAATTATTTAAATTGGTGGTTTCTGTCACATATCCTCCTGGATTTGTGCTTATATTGATAAGCTGATCATAATTTCTTGATGTTCTTTATTCGCTCTAATAATTCTTGAGTCCATTCACAACTTCTCTGGTAATAAATGAAGCTGGCAGCAATTAATGCTGTGTAGATAAACGCATGTCCTATGATACCCACCAGGGTTAACCAGGAATTTGAAGGTGCAGCTATCCATAATAGATCCAAACCTTGTGCGAGTAAGATGGCAGCCAGTAAGAACATACCTGTACCTGGAAGATAAGAGCGTACTACCTTTGTAGAATGGAGAATGGATTGTAATATCCCCATATTTCTGGCAAAAATACCATGTGGTGAGAAAATTAACGGGATTAATAACCAGATCAAAACAAAAGTTGAAATGATTAATAGAAATTGCGAAAGCGCAGGACTGAATAATGAAAATAATGAAATAATAAATAATACAGGCATCACAAGAATTATAAGAATGATCACCAATACTATGGACAGCCCAACTCCTTTGATCATTTTATTGAATAAGCCGTTTAGATTTAGTTTATCTTTGTCTGGATTTGTGCTATGAGCAATCACACTCAAATACAAACTTCCGAGAAATAAGCCTGAAATAATGAATACAATTAATATAAAAACGATCAATCCAAATGAAGGTATTTCATAAATTGTAGGAGCACCTAGAGGTGTTTCATTAATTCCCTGACCAGATAAAAGGCTTGGAATCCCAATGGGAAAAGTAGATAAGCTGCTGGTGAGATTGATGCGACCAAGAATCATTTCCATCTCTTTTTGGGATGCTTCAAGAAGTTGGCGCATCTCAGCGTTGTTGTAAGCAATTAATGTCTGGATTGCATTTGAGTAGATCGGTTTTAATAATTTTTCCAACTTTAATTGCGGTCCAAACCAGATTAATAGATCCAATCCCAAGGGAAATAATATTAGCCCAATGTGATTAGCAACTGTATTAAACCCTGCAAGAATTGTAGGGATTAATTGAGGTGGAGTAAGCTTTTTTTCATCAATTTTAGTATTCATTCAACCCCTAATTTTACCACACATCAACATATTCTCGGTTATTTGTTCTAAAATTACTGGTAATAAATCTCGTTTATCGTTACAATTTTTATATGCCAAAAACCGACCAATTACCGGATTTCAGTCGTCTCAGTACCATATCTGCCGTTATTATTTTGGCATATGGTCTGGTACCATTTGTTCAAATACCTGCGCAAAGTATTGTCATCCGTTTACCCTGGGTTGTTTTTAATTACGATTTAGACTTTGGCACTGTCGTCTCCATCCTGGTAGCTTTTTTGGCTGCCTTTGGAGCTGATTGGTTGATTCAGACTCATCCCAATAAAGGAAATCAAACATTTATTCAACATGGTCTGGTGCCGGCATTGACAGCCTGGGTAATTGGTGTTCCTCTCTCATTTCTCGATGTTGGAATTGAATGGTGGGTAGTCGTTGGCTTTGGTGGAATCCTTTTATCCTTTATTCTGGTTGCCGAATATTTAGTAGTGGATTCAAATAGCGAATCCCATTTGCCGGCCAGTTTGGGATTAACCGCCATTTCCTTTGCTTTATTTCTCGTATTAGCCATTGCATTACAAGCTTCTGGAATACGGTTATTTTTGCTTTTACCAGCCATATCGATAACCATATTTTTTCTGGTTTCCCGAAGCTTGTATTTACGGACCTCTGGCGATTGGAACTGGTTCTGGGCGATAGGCGTTGCTTTTTTTGTCGGTCAAATTGCCTTGGGAATGCATTATCTCCCAATACGACCATTATCATTCGGTCTGGTTTTGGTAGGGATTGCTTATCCTCTGACATTGTTGATTACCGCTTTTAAGGAAGGCAAGAAAGGCATAAATTTAGTTATTGAACCTTTGGTGCTGTTTATATTCCTTTTTGCACTTGCATTATTGACCAATGGATAAATTAATCATTCCTGTTGACATTTCAATGAAAGTTCTTTACCACGTTAATGAAAAATTTCCAGAGGAATCATGTGGATTATTGGCAGGATTTGACAACAAAGTTACAATTGAATTACCGATTACAAATCAACTCCATTCTCCCATAAAGTATTTCATGGATCCGATGGAGTTGTTCAAAGCATTAGAAAAGATTGAAACTTTAAAATTAGATTTACTCGGGATTTTTCATTCACACCCCAAAGGGCCACCCAATCCGTCAGAAACGGACATCAAAGAATTCTTATATCCTGGCGTTGCAACTATTATCTGTTATCCTGAATCTAATGAGTGGAAGATGAAGGCTTTTCTTATTGAAAACGGCTGTTACACTGAGATTGAATTGGTAATGTTTTAGATAACGAAACGAATGTAAATATGAAGTGTTTATTCATTAAAGACGTGAGTATGAGGGATCAATGATCGAAATTGGAAATGTTCTGCTTGTTTTAGTAATTGCTTATTTAATGGGATCCATCCCATTTGGGTTCATTGTCGTTAAATTGATCAATGGGCGGGATGTGCGTCAGGTTGAGTCTGGAAGAACGGGCGGAACGAATGCCATGCGTGCAGCCGGTATCGGTGCAGGTTTATTAACCGCTTCTCTGGACGTGTTAAAAGGTGCAGCTACAGCCTGGGTTGTCAGTTGGTTGGTTCCACAACAACCCTGGGTTCAGGTAGGAGCAGCCTTATTAGCGATCATTGGTCATAATTACTCGATATTTTTGGTACATCGGAAAAATGGCAAATGGGCATTACGAGGTGGTGCTGGCGGTGCCACAGCTTTAGGGGGTGCAATAGCACTCTGGAATCCAATCGGATTTATAATTCTCCCTGTTGCTTTCTTGATTTACCTGTTTATTGGATATGCTTCTGTAACAACGATGAGCATTGCCTTTATTGCCATGGTCGTTTTTATCATACGGGCAATTATGGGTTTATCCCCCTGGGCATATGTGATTTACGGCGCATTGGCCTTGTTAGTGTTGGTTTGGGCTCTGCGCCCAAATATCAAACGTTTGATTGAGGGAACAGAACGCGTTGTAGGTTTACGCGCTAAATGGTTAAAAAAGAAAGTATTCAATGAATAAAAAAAGCCTTAAGGCTTTTTTTATTCATCAACGATATCGTCATCATAATCATCAAAAGGTGAGTCGATCAGGTCAATTCCTTCTTCCAGTGCGTATTGATTGAGTAAGTACCTGACATTGTTTTGGTGAAGGGAATTACCCAATCCCGCCAGTAATACTCGACTTTTACCACAGCTTTCAATATCGATTGATGATGCAGCTCTGAGTGGATATTTGTTTTGTAGAGCATCTTTTACTTTCGTTTTGAGTGTCTTTAGATAATTAATATTTTGTTGGATCGTCTCTTCAATTTCACCACGAAGAATGATGTCACCATGACCCTGGATTATGTTTTCTAATCCAAGGTTGGTAAATGATTTTAATGAATCCATTAATTTATCGATATTCCCTTTGACAAAATATGGGATCGGTAAAAATGCGTCAGCTGCAAATAAAACTCGATCTTCTTCAATTAAAACCGAGATTCCATCCTCACTATGCCCAGGTGTAGGAAATAAAATTAAATTCTTTTTTCCTACCCGTAAAGACATATTTCCACTGTCAAAAGTAAGGTGCGGGTAGACCAATTTAACAGATCTAAAAATTGGATTCTGCTGAATCGCCTGATCCAATGACGCCTGGCCTTGTTCTAATTGAAGTTTTCGGCACAATTCGTGGCTGATAATTGTCGCTCCAGGAAAAAAGCAATTTCCCCAGGTGTGATCAGCATGATAATGTGTGTTAATGATGTATTGCACCGGCACTTCAAGATGATCCTCAATGTAGTTTCTCATTGCGATCGTCTCATCAGGAACTGGTAAAGTATCAATAACAACAGCCCACTTAGGTCCAGTGATGACCCCGGCAGTTACTTGAGCATAAATTTCACTTTGAAACCAATAAACATTTTCAGATACGCGTTCTCGCTGCATCTATTAATCTCCAATTTAAAATTCTTTACATTAATTAACAATTAAAAAGAATAGCACATTCAAAATGAAAAGTCAAAAAAACCACTCAACCCTATTCCAGTGAATGATCCTCGTTTTGTCCTTGTTTTGATAGGAATGGCAATGCCATGTACCCATTTTTCCAAAGAAAATAACCGACCAATAATACCAAAGAAAGTCCAATCATACTACCTAATAATGGATATACCCAATTTGTTGATTTCTCCCCCTCTGATGGATTGGTCGATAAGGTTGGTTTCGAAATGATTGTCGAACCAGGTTTTGGAGTCTGATTAATACTTCCAGTTTCTGGAGTTCCAGTTGTTTGACTACTTTCAGTTCCTGATTCTGGGTATCCTCCATCCACTTGAGTGCTTTCTCCAGGTATGGGGTAACCATCGCTGGGTTGGGTAGCGCCACCGGTCGGTACAGGATATCCGCTATCAGGAGTGAGGTTAGCACTGGTTGGAGCTGGGTATCCAATGGGGTTTGTGCTAACAACCACACTTGTTCTGGTTGGGCTGCGATAAGGGATGAGAAACGGGGTACGTGTTCTGGTGGCAGTCTGGAACCTGGTGCGTGTAGGTGTAACAGTGACAGTTCTCGTAACTGTTACGGTTGGTGTTAGTGTGATTGTAGGTGTTGTTGAAATGGTGGTAGTTGGCGTAAGTGTGATCGTTGGGGTTAAAGTTGTTGTGGGGGTTAAAGTAATGGTTGGTGTCAGGGTAGGTGGAACCGGTGTGGCACTGATAATATTGGAATACACAGAAAGTAAATTTGTCCCAATAATCTCCAGGCGGTAGTCATAACTGGTCCCGTTGATTACGTCGTTGTCCACAAATGAATAATTAGCGCCAGAGGAATCAGTACCTGTATGCACAATGAATGGACTCACCCGAGCAAAGTTTAAAGTGCCTGTTTGCCTTTTTTGAACATAATAACCACTGGTATTTAGTTCACTGACTGTTGACCAATTTATGGTCACTTGCATATTACCTGGTAACGCAGTAAAACTGGATAATACTGCTGCAGCAGGTTGACCAACCAGTCCCACGACAAAAGGCGTGTAATTCAGATCATTAGAAATGCCTGGTCGACCTGATGCATCAATCTGCACCGATATCTCTTTATTTGTGAGGTTACAGGTTGTCACCTGACCACTGGCTCCACCTGCAGATGGTCCGTTCGGAACCTGCCCGGTTGTATTCCAGCCAGTTGTGATCAACTGTTCCGGGTCATACCACCATAATGGATATAAAGCAGGATTGCTCTGGCCACAATATGTATTGGATTCAACATTGACAATACAGGCTGCATTGAGATCGTATTTCATAAATATATTTAATTGTGGAACATTCGTTAATCCCTGCACCAAAAAAATGTCGTAGTAATTATTGCAAGGGACCAAAGTGGATGTTGTACCTGAATTTAGAAATGGTGTATTTGCAGCATTGTTACCGTGATTTACGATAAATATGTCAAAATCTGGATTGTCTGGTGTTGTGGCAGGACGTTGAACGGCTATGCTATTTTCAAAGTATGATTTTTTCGTAGAAGTTACGGTTATAAGTTGCGCCTGCACACCAGGATCTGCCAGGTTATCTATGATTGCGCTTCCCAATCGTTTTCCGGATTGAGAAGTACAATCTGGTGCAGCCACGGACGGTAAAATACCAATTCCCCAGAAATTATGATCCACCAAACCAAGCTCTTTGACACTACAACTCACTTGTGCGCCGGAACGATTATTGAGTATATTATTAGCTGTAGCAACAATTTGTCCAGTTCCAGATGTATTTGGTTTAATAATTGCATATCCGCTATTATTTGTAATATTGTTAAACCGGATTGTTAAATTCTTTTGATTATTAATAATTCGAATGGCATCTTTACCACTGACCAAATTGTTTGAAAAAATGTTAATATTTTGTGTGCTATCAATAACCAGTAAGTCGCGACTTTGAAGAATACAGTTGCCGTCATTGATGGATAAATTCTGAATGGTAATTTCATCATTCAACAATAAAATCGGTTGGGTGCAGGTTAGGGATTCACTGGTGAGGGATGCATTACTATTGCCTTGTAAAGTGAGGGCTTTATCGATTGTGACAGAATTGCTTTTAATCGGATAATTTTCAAGCACATTGATGGTTGAACCAGTATCTACCGCATCAATTGCATCTTTTAATCCAGTCCCGATACCCGTTGCCAGATCATCTTTAGAATTTATGTAACAAGGATTTTTTGATCCACAGGTTGCCGCATCTTTGGCTACGAAAACTGAATTACGAACAGGAGAAATAGACAAGTAATTAAATGATTGTCCAGATTGAGACCATCCAGTATCATTTTTTTCAAAAATTCTGATGAGCGTTGAACCACTCAAACTGGCAGTTTTTCCTATCCTGAAATAAAAATCCAATGCATCCCCAAAGAAGTTGGCAGTCAAAGCTGTTGCTACACCTTTACTTAAGACATAATTTGTTGGAATTGGTCCACACTCGGTTGTGTCAGTTGTATAGGTAGCTCCGGTTAATTTACCAATAAAATCAAAGTCAACGTCCGAAACCGCCCAATTTATTGGGGTAAATAAACACACTTGAATGTTGGTTGCGGGAGAAGGAACGTAATTAAGTAAATCAAAACTCGTTCGAAAATTTAATCTTTGACCTGCTGCACAACCTCCAGTTGGGCAACTACTGGGGCTGATAAAGGAGATGTTTGAAGATTGCAACGGGGAAGCAGGAACACTGGCGACAGAAATTGCCAAACCTAGCAATGCAAATATCCAAACAAACCCATGTAAATAGCGCTTTTTCATTCAACCTCAAATGTGGAGTCTGATAAAACGATTATACAGTATCCATTAATAAAGAAGAACATATAACAGAGATTTATTTTTTGATTGAATTTATGAATGCACAAAAGTATTTTTAGGACAATACTTTGCTGAGGAACAGCTTGGTGCGTTCATGGGTTGGATTTGTGAACAAGACATTCGGTGGTGCTTCTTCAATGATTTGTCCTTCATCCATCAGGATTGCCCGATTCGCGGCAGCCCTTGCAAAACCCATTTCATGCGAAACGACCACCATTGTCATTCCTTCTTTTGCCAATGCCATCATGACATCCAGGACCTCTTGTATCATTTCCGGATCAAGGGCGCTGGTTGGTTCATCAAATAACATAATTTTTGGATTCATGGCTAAAGCGCGCGCGATGGCAACCCGCTGTTGTTGTCCACCAGAAAGCTGTAATGGATAGACATGTGCTTTTTCTGGAATACCCACTTTTTCCAATAATTGCATGCCAGTTTTTTTTGCTTCAGCAGCATTGCGTTTTCTTACAACGGTTTGAGCCAGGGTTACATTTTCCAAAACACTGAGGTGAGGAAAGAGGTTGAACTGTTGAAAAACCATACCCACTTCTGTTCGCACAGCGTTGATATTCTCAGCCGAATCGAGTGTAATTCCATCCACGACGATTTGACCTTGATCAAATTCTTCCAATCGATTGATGCAGCGCAACAGAGTTGATTTTCCTGACCCGGATGGACCTATCACAACAACAACTTCACCTTTGTAGATATCCAGGCTGACTCCACGCAAGGCATGTACATGTCCAAAATATTTATGTATTTGATCAATATGAATAATAGGTTCCATCTTTAGCGCTCCAATTTTGTTTTTCTTTCAATCCAGGTCACGATCCTGGCGGAAAAGAGGGTCAACACCAGGTAAAGTAACGCAACCATTACCCAGGTTTGTATAGGAATGAAGTTAGCTGCCATAAATTCACGTCCACGCCGGGTGATATCCGCTACAGCCACAACACTGACAAGGGAAGAGTCCTTGAGTAAAGTAATAAATTCATTGCCAACTGGGGGAAGAATAACCCGAATTGCCTGAGGAAGGATAATAAATCTCATGGACTGGAAATAATTCATTCCTAAACTTCGAGCTGCTTCCATTTGCCCTTTAGATATGCTTTGAATTCCTGCTCGATACACTTCACTCATATAGGCTGCATAACAAAACGTCAGACCTATGATTGCCATCAGGATCGGATTTGCGCGATAACTGGAGAGTGCTTCAAAAGATAAGAATTTTCCCAAACTTTGAATGACGGATGGAAATGCGAAATACCAGAACATCAATTGAACCAATAATGGAATTCCTCGCACTAATTCAACATAAACAGTCGCTGCTCCATTTAATATTGGATTTTTAGATATTCGGCCAAGTCCTGCAACCAGTCCAAAAATCAACACCAGTATGAAAGAAACGAGTGTTGTATAAATCGTGACTCCGATGCCGTCCGAAACAAAGAAAAGAATTCGTCTGAAAGGGTCTGGTTTGAAAATGATTAATAAAAGAATAATGACTATGACAGCAAAAAGTAACAACCACCATCGATCAAAATAAAAACTCTTTTTATTTTGTGTGTTGGTTTTCGATCCACTTAAATCATTTGAAGAAACCATTATTATCTCCATATTAAAAAGCCTGGGAGGTAATTCTCCCAGGCTTTTGATGAGTGAATTATTCGCCAGTGAGATATTTAGCAGCCAGATCAGCGACAAATCCCGAGTCAATAACTGCTTTCAATGCTGGATTGATTATGTCCAACAAATCCTGTCGGTCTTTACAAATGGCGATCCCGTAAAATTCACTGGTAAAAACATCACCAACGGTCATGAGTTTATCAGGATTCTTCTCAATGAAACCTAATGCGGTTGGATAATCTGCGATAACCGCATCAATTTGACCATTTATCAAGTCCAGAAATGCCAGGTCATAGGTATCATAAGGTTTGTATTTAACACCTTCAATTGCTTGAGCTTCAATTTCACCTGTTGTTCCCAATTGAGCGCCAATGATTTTTCCGTTTAAGTCGGATTTTCCAGCGATGGCTGTGTTACCAGCTTTCACGCTAATGATCTGTCCAGCATCAATGTAGGGATCACTGAAAAGAAATTGAGCTTTGCGTTCTTCTGTAATAGTAATGGCTGCAATCGCCATATCATATTGGCATTCTGATAAGCCAGCCAGCATTGGATCAAACGGCAAATTGATGAATTCATATTGAATCCCTGCCTGGGTGGCAACTGCTTGCATTAACTCGATATCAAAACCTACCAATTCTTTGGTTGCTTCATCGACCATTTCAAATGGTGGAAATGTTGCATCGGTTGCGATTGAAACGACTTTTGGGGCTGGGTAACCTGCATCCACCTGACCAGCTGAAGGCTGTTCGCCAGCAGGATAGCCCTGATCGACAGGTGCTTGATCCATTGGATAACCCTGTTCATCCACGGCTGGTTCGGTTGTCTTTGATTGGGAACAAGCGCTTAAAACCAAACTTGTTACCATCAATATAGACATCAATACAAAAATGGTTTTCTTCATGTTTCTCCTCCGAAAAATTTGTTTTGTGTGTTTTAGGGGAATTAAATAACAAGATAGATTATAGCATTTAATCAGGAACAATTTGTAATTTATTAATGAATACTTCATGATTAATTTGTGTTTTTGCGTACAATCTGCCTTTGAGAATGGGTGATACAATTTTAAATATGGTAGGTAAAGGAGTCAAAATGATGAATCTTCAAAGAGTGATTATCTTTGTTCTGGATGGTGTCGGTGCTGGTGCAGCTCCTGATGCGGATATATATGGTGACGTTGGAAGCAATTCCTTGTCGAACACTGCCAAGGCAGTTGGAGGTTTGAATTTGCCAAACCTTGAAGCTTTTGGATTTGGCAGAATTACGCCAATGAAAGGCGTTTTGGCTGTTGATCCAGCCAAAGGGTCATTTGGAAAATTGACCCCACGTTCGTCAGGAAAAGATTCTGTGACCGGCCACTGGGAATTGATGGGCATTTATTTGGAAGAACCCTTTCCAGTTTTCCCTGAAGGATTTCCTCCAGAAGTCATTCGGAAATTTAAAGAATTGACAGGGTTGGATGTATTGGCGAACAAACCTGCTTCAGGGACAGCCGTAATCCAGGAATTTGGTGAAGAACACATGCGTACTGGTAATCCGATCGTTTACACCTCCGCTGATTCAGTATTCCAAATAGCTGCGCATGAAGATATTATCCCCATCGAAAAACTGTATGAATTGTGTAAAATTTCCAGAAAGATGCTGGTGGGTGAATATGGAGTTGGTCGCGTCATCGCACGTCCATTCATCGGTAAACGGGCAGGGGAGTTTCAACGCACCAGCCGACGTCATGATTATCCACGCTATCCAGAGAGTGATACGATAATGGATAAGTTGTTATCAGCCGGATTTGAGGTGTATGCGACTGGAAAGATTGATGATTTATTTGGCAATCGGGGGATCAGTGTTTCCAATCACACAACGAACAATCATGATTCGATTCTCGCTACGATTGAATACATGAAGAAGGATTTCAAAGGTTTATTATTTGCTAACCTGATCGAGTTTGATCAGATTTATGGTCATCGTAATGATGCCCGGGGATATGCAGACGCTCTGGAATCTTTTGATCGTTTTATTCCACTAATTGTGGAGAATTTGAAGTCAAGTGATGTTGTGATGATTGTTTCAGACCATGGGGTGGATCCTACCACTGAAAGTACGGATCATTCAAGAGAATTCAGTCCATTACTTGTGTTTGGAAATAAAATCAAATCAAATGTGGATCTTGGGACACGCGGATCCTATGCAGATGTTGGAGCAACCATCGCAGAAATATTTTCACTCGGACCTTCACAAATCGGCACAAGTTTTTTGGATAAAATTCTGTAAAAAATGGCACTGAAAAGCGCCTTTATATTGCGTGATTAAATACTTCTCATTCAAGGTCTCCATCATTATCAAAGTATAATTTGCCCTATGGAGAAATCATTTTCCACGCAAACAATCTTAAAGAAAATGTTGCCCTGGTTATTGTTAGGATTCCTGGTATTAATTTTTCTAACTTTTGTGGGTGATATTCGACAAATTACGGAATTGGCAAAAGAATTTCCCTGGCACGTGTTACTGGTTATGATGGGCTTCACACTGATCAATTACATCCTGAGGTTTGTGAAGTGGCATTTTTATCTTAAGCAAATTGGTGTTGATGATTTTCCTGTCCTGCAGAGTTTACGGTTGTTTGTTGCTGGTTTTCCTCTGGCAATGACACCGGGCAAAGCCGGAGAAGTGTTAAAAGGCGTCTGGCTGAAAGAAATGACCGGGGTACCAGTATCGCGCGGTGTATCGGTTATTGTTGCTGAGCGAATCAGTGATGGACTGGCGGTTCTATTACTTTCTACTTTTGGTGTTATAGCATATCCGCAATATTCGTATGCATTTCTACTGGTACTGGTTTTATTGGTCGGACTGATCATAATTTCTCAAATCAAACCGGCGGCATATTGGTTTCTTAACCTGACAAAAAAAATTCCGATTATAAAAAAGTTTTCACCTCACTTATATGAATTCTACGAAGGTAGTTTTATTGTCTTTCGTCCAGGAGCGACCGTTTTGGCAGTTAGTTTAGGCACAATTTCCTGGCTTTTTGAAGGCATTGGCTTTTATTATTTACTGACTGTTCTGGGTTTACCTGCAAACCAGGAAACCTTTGCTAATGCAATTTTTATTCTTGCTTTTTCGACAGTCATAGCAGCAGTATCCACTTTGCCAGGTGGTTTAGGCGCTGCAGAGGTATCTATTGCCGGGATGCTTACCTTACTGGTAGGAATGAACTCCACCAATGCCACATTTGCGACCTTAATCATTCGCCTGGCAACACTGTGGTTTGGAATTACACTGGGATTATTAACCTGGATGTTCTCCCTGGAATTACTGGGATTTAAGGAAAAACAATATGCAAAAGTGGAAAATTGAACTTCATTGTCATACTGCTGCTTCCCCTGACAGTCTGGTGAAAGTGAAAGATTTAATCAAAGTTGCCAGAAAACGAGGTTTGGACAAATTGGCGATCACAGATCACAATACAATCCGAGGTGCTTTATATGCAAAAACTCTTGATCCTGAGTTGATCATTGTTGGGGAAGAGATTTTAACCACCAGAGGTGAGTTATTAGTTTTTTTTGTTAAGGAAGAAATACCAAGAGGGCTGGAACCTCTGGAAGCGATCAAACGCTTACGTGATCAGAATGCTTTCATCAGCGTTTCTCACCCTTTTGATCGTCTACGACATGGTTGGGAATTGGAAGATTTAATAGAAATTACACCTTTGGTAGATGCCATTGAAATTTTTAATGCGCGTTCTTTCATATCCTCAGTCAATGAAGAGGCGAAAGAATATGCGCGGGTGAATAATTTGAGGGGAACCATTGGCTCAGATGCACATACGCTGATTGAAGTAGGTCGGGCAACTCAATTGGTACCTCCATTTACTGACACTGATTCGATGAAAAAGTCATTTTTTGAACCAGAATATATAAAGAATTCTTCTTCTCCGATGATCAGATTCAGCTCCACCTCCGCAAAAATTGCAAAAACAATCTTCGGTAAAGATAAGTTTTCGATATAATGGTTTCAATGGATCAATTTGTACAAGACGCACAGAAATTATTGAGTGTTCGTTTAAGTGGTGCTCAGGTAGATTCCTTTCGCCTTTACGAACAAGAATTGATGACCTGGAATGAAAAATTTAATCTGACTGCTATTCGTGATATTCAACAGATTCGCAATAAACACTTCCTGGATTCGTTGACCTGTGTTCTCGCCTGGGGAGATAAACGACCTAAAAGTCTAATTGATATCGGTACTGGGGCAGGTTTTCCTGGGATTCCACTAAAAATTATTTTTCCTTCCTTACGATTAACATTGGTTGAATCTGTAGGAAAAAAGACAAAATTCTGTCAGCATCTTGTTGACATTCTCAAACTTGAGTATGTAGAAATTATTCAGGACCGGGCTGAGGTTTTAGGTCAAAACCCGAAATATCGCGAGAAATTTGAGTGGGCTGTAGCGAGAGCTGTGGCAAACTTACCAGTGCTGGTTGAATTTTTAATACCATTGGTTCGATTAGGGGGTGGTGTCATCGCTCAAAAAGGGGAGAGTGGGCCGGCGGAAACACAAAACGCCAGTAATGCTATCCATATTTTAGGAGGCACTTTACGACAATTAATGCCGGTGACAATACCCGGGGTGGTGGAAGAACGTTATCTTGTCATTATCGACAAAAAAGCCAGAACCCCGAAATTGTATCCAAGACGGCCCGGGATCCCAGCCAAGCAGCCTTTAATCTAAATCCAAAATCAGGTTTTTATCACGCCCTGTTGGATATGCCAGATCGTGGAATGATTTGTGAATTCGGGTGAGAACAATTTTTGATCTGTCGTAGTAAGTATGGTTTGGTCACCTTCCGAAATAGCCTGTAATAATTGTTCTCTGCGATTATGATCCAACTCAGCCAGGGTTTCATCCAGTAGAAGTACTGGTTTTTCACTCGTTCGATTCTTCATAAATTCTAACTCACCAAGTTTTAACGCCAGCATCGTTGTCCGGATTTGACCACGGGAACCGTAATTTCCCAAATCAATTTGATTGACAAGAAATCGCAATTCATCCCGATGCGGGCCGATGGTTGTGACACCTCGCAAGACTTCTTCGCGCTGTTTTTTCTTGAGGTTTTCCAGAAAATATTCTTTGATTTGCTCAGTATTCTGTGCTGTTTCTAATATTTTTGAAGGATCATTTTCTTCAGATAATGCAGGTTGATATGAAAATTGCAATATTTCTTGATCGTTGGTCAATGAACGGTGAATTTGATTAGCCAGCAACTCAATTTCGGAAATTGCTTTCGAGCGGGAAAAGAATAGAAAAGATCCTTTCTCTGCCAATAAATCATCCCAATAATTTAATTGAGAAATGTCGGTGTTGCGTTCGGCAATTTGTTTCAATAATGCATTTCTCTGATTGAGCGTTTGCATGTATTCGCTGAGCGATGTTGCATATCCAGGAACCACCTGAGCCAACGCCAGATTGAGATATCTTCTTCTCTCTTCTGGTCCTCCTTCGATGATGCGTGTCATGTATGGCAGGAAGATTACAGCATTGAACAATCCGACTGCTTGATGGGCTGAGCGTTTTATGCCATCCACCAGTATTTCTTTACGGAATCGCATTCCATTTTGTGACCCATTTTGCTCCAGGATTAATCGAATTTCAATTTGATGGTTGTTTCCACTATGAGAAAAATCTGCAACCATTCTACAGACAGGAAGTGCATCTTCAAGCGCTAAGAAACTGATCACCTGTCGATCTGTACTGGATTGGATGGAAGTAAATGTTGAAAAGAAATAAACTGCTTCCAAAAGGCTGGTTTTTCCCTGGGCATTATCTCCTTCCAGCAAAAGAATCCGCCGGGGCATATCCATGTCCAGGCGGCTAAAGGTACGAAAATTGGTTAAAGATAGATGGGTAAGATACATGTACTGGAGTGAAGCGTATCCCTATTCGGGTAATTCCGCTGTTTCTTCCTGCGGAGGTTGCCAGATGCGTGTAGCTCTGTCTGTAAAGAGAATTCCTTCCAGGTGGTCAATTTCATGTTGAAAAATCCTCGCCAACCACCCGGAGGATTTAATTTTTACTGGTTTGCCTTGTTTATTAAAGCCTTTTACAACGACAGCAGAAAATCGCTCTACTTCACCCACCAAATTGGGAATGGATAGACATCCTTCTATACCCATTTCGGTCTCAGCAGACGTTTTTATAATCTCTGGATTGATGACCGCAAATGATTTAGGTTTTTCATCTTCTTCCTCTGCATACTCAACGACAATAACCCTTTGAGAGATATCAATTTGGGGAGCAGCAAGTCCCACACCGGGAGCCTGACGCATTGTTTCAAACATATCATCAACAAGCGTAGATAAATCTTTATCAAAGTTTGTCACTTTGTGGGCTTTTCTTCTGAGTACTTCATCTGGTATTGTTACAACTTCTCTTAACGCCATTTTTCACCTTGTTATAAACGGATAACCCGCCTTAATTTCTAAAATTCCCCTATATTGTACCCTGAATTATCTTCATCTGGAGTAGTTTCGTCCGATTTGTATTTTTTTTGTACAACCTCGTGATAGATCTCAATCCACTCCGCAACTTCATCTCGTAAGGCTTCTTTTTCTCGTATTTTCTGTTTTTGATTAAATTGTTGATATCTCTCAAAAATATCCTGTTGGGCTTTTGAAGGGTTATAAACATAATCGAATGTTAGCGTGGTATCACCCACACGAATGAATACTGTACCAAAATTCAGAATGAGACTGATCAATCCTAAACGCTCGAATTCAACTGTTTGAATGTTTTTAATTGGAGCTGATCTTCTTTGTTCCTGGCCTAGAGGCCTTTTATATAAATCAATTAACTGATCATCTGTAACGATATATCGATCATTATGCCAGTCCCAGAATTGATACAACCACCAACCCAATAGACCTAAACCAATTCCGAATTGCGCCAATAAGATGATGTCAAAATTTATAGAAGGATAAAATTCAAGTACTGAATAAATAAAAACGAGTAAAAGTAAGGCTAATGCCAGGCCTGGCCAGAGCACTTTTTTGAGTAAGATAAACCAGTGAGTTCGATAAATGATTACGCCATTTTTTTCCATTCTCAATCCAAAAAATGTTGACAAATATTCCATCAAACCACTCGACTTAACTTTGAGTGGGACTTCCGGATGATCTAATTCATCCTCATTGATTACTTCTTCATAATCACTCGACACACGACGATCATATCCAATTCGGCTGCGAAGTGTATCCTCTTTAGAAATTCTTTGAAGTTTGTTGCTCTGGTGAGAAGCTCTTCCTCGTTCATCATTTATCAATCTAACGATTAAATCCGGTTTGGACATTTTTTTTAAGTTGATCAATCCAGTGTAAGTGCGAATGACCACATCCCCATAACCGATCCAGCGACCCCATTGAGAGGTTCTGGTTTCAACGGAGAGAATGGCATCCAGTGGAGCCTCCTGCCGGCTTTCATAAAATAAGGCAATTTTTTCTAAAGAGACTACCCTGCGGTTGGTAATGATGGAAAAATCATTTGACCAATCAATCAATTTCCATATAAACCAACCCAAAAAAATAATCGTTAATGACCCAAAAATTATCGGCAACCAGGTGTTTTGTGTTGAAACGAAAAAATAAAAATATAAAAACATCAAGACGGAAAAAATCCCAAGAATTATGGGAGGAAAAAGTCCTAACCAGAGGAAGAAACTATTTTTTCTGGCAACAAAATGTACTGCTTCGCGTGGACCACGCCAGGTAAATGGATATTTTAGAAATAACCGATAACTTTTGATCGTCAACCGAATAGGCTCAATGATTTCTGGATAAACCTCCATTAAGTTATCAACCTGTACCTGGTTAATATGGATAGCGATTACATTTGTGATTGCCTGGGCAGTTACTTCTCGAAATTTATCAAAATCCAGGCCTTCCTCTCCGAAAAAATCACCCTTCTGACAAATGGAAATTTCCATCGGATCATGATCCGTTTCCTGTTGTAAGGAGACACGACCACTGAGGACGATATAGAATCCATCGGCATCGGTTGCTTCCTCAAAGATGATTTCATTTTGTTTGAAGAAAACAGAATCCAATTGCTCACTGATTGTAAGCAATTGTTCTTCATTCAACATGTCAAAAAAATGAATGTTGCTCAGAATTTCCAGTATTTCCTTAGATTGATCCACCATAATTTTTAAGTATATCCTAAGTGAATAAAATTACCGGTCAGAATCTGGTAGAATCGATTGGTAATTATGCGAAATATTGGTATCGTCATTACTCGAGTCATATCCATCTTTTTAATCGTTATTACGGTTGTAATTGTTGTTGTTCAATTGATTGGTTATAGTAGGATTCGAGCCAGTTTACCAATAGGTTCAGTAATTGCTGGAGTACCCGTTGGCGGATTGGACCGTCAAACTGCAGCTGATCGACTCATAAAAGCTTTTAGTCTGGCAGTAGAAATTCGATACAACGAAGCTGTTATTCACATCAGACCATCTGCTATCGGTTTTAAGTTGGATCTAGAAAGTATGTTAACTGCAGCTGATCAACAAAGGATCACACAACCATTTTGGAGTGGGTACTGGGATTTTTTATGGGGAAGATTTCCCAATCCTGATCCAATTCCTCTGCGTTACTCCCTTTCTGATGAAAGATTGAAATCCTACTTGAAAGAAGAGATAGCAATTCGGTATGATCAACCTGCAACGGATGCTATTCCAATTCCAGGCAGTACTCAATTCAAACCCGGCAACTCTGGAACAGAACTGGATGTTGATCGGGCAGCTATTTTGATCGAAGATGCTTTGAAATCGCCTACCCGGCGAATTGTCAATTTGACCTATACCCAAATAGATCCTTCCAGACCTTCCTACCTGAACCTCGAAGTTTTACTGAAACAGGTTCTGGATAGCACTGGATTCGATGGTTTGACAGAAGTTTATTTGCTCGATATGAAAAACTATCAGGAAATCAATTTCGCATATCAACAAGGCCAATCTATTCGGCCGAGTGTAGCTTTCACAGCTGCCAGTACGATGAAAATCCCGATTATGGTTTCTGTTTTCAATCGGGGAAGAGATCCAATTTCAACAGAAACCCTTAATCAATTGGAATTAATGATTGAAAGATCAGAAAATGACCCGGCTGACCGGTTGATGGAAAGTGCCCTGGGTGGAAACCTGGGTCCCTTACTTGTTACTGAGGATTTAGAATTATTGGGTTTTGAAAATACATTTTTAGCGGGTTATTTTTATCCTGGGGCACCTTTGTTGCGCCGCATGAGCACACCAGCGAATAGCCGCAATGATATCGACACCAAACCCGACATTTATAACCAGACCACCTCAACTGAGATGGGTATGTTGCTGGGAGATATCTATCAATGTGCTAATCAGGATGGGGGAGCCTTGAAAGCTGTCTTTGGCAACCAAATTACTCAGGATGAATGTAGAAGTATGATTGACTACCTCTTGAGAAACAGAATCGGAGTGCTGATTCAAGCTGGTGTTCCGGAAGCAACTCAGGTTGCCCACAAACATGGTTGGATCACAGAGTCAGA
>JAHYJK010000361.1 GCA_019429225.1 Anaerolineaceae bacterium | reverse complement strand
CTTATTTTAACCTAAATTGTGAAAATTTCAAACATGATTAGGGAGGGTGTTGAAAATGGGAATTTCCTCTACACTAATTTAATTGTAGGGGCGGATCTCCGTGTCCGCCCAGGGCTGAGCAATGACACCAAGCACATGATGAGTTTTCAGCTCATTTATTGTCACTCAAAAATTAGACGTGTGCGCTCCCGCACTTATCTTGTCCTAATCCCTTATAAAAATATAGGTGGCCACAGCACATTTAGCCGTTCTAGCCGTGTTACTTCAGGGGTATAATACCACCCAGGACGAAAACAATGACATTATTAAGTAAACCTGGAGTCACCTACACCATCCATACAGATGTCTATGAAGGCCCTTTAGATCTGTTGTTAGATCTGATCACCAAGGCAGAGCTGGATATCACCCGGCTTTCGTTAGCGAAAGTCACCGATCAATATTTATCCTATTTAGCTTCTATGGGGCAAAAGTCAGCCGTTGAGGTGTCAGGATTTTTGGTTATAGCAGCCAAATTAATCCAAATCAAATCAGAGGCCATATTACCCCGCCCACCCGAGCGATTAGAAGGTGAAGAAGATCCTGCAGAAAGCCTGGCACGTCAGCTCAGGATTTATAAAGCCATCAAACAAACCACACTCTGGCTGCGTCATTTAGAACAAAAAGGACAGCATACCTATATTCGCCTGGCGCCGCCTCCTAAAATTGATGAAACCATAGACCTTTCTGGCGTTGAAATCTCAGATTTAATCTCCTTGCTGAAAGCGCTTTACCATTTTCAGGAAGATGCCTCCCCTATTACAACCGTTGTTACCATCCCGAGGGTGACAATCAAAAATAAAATTAAAGACTTAATTGACCAATTGAGACTTCAACACAATCTTTCCTACCGGCAAATGCTGCCCAAAGAATACGATCGGGTCGAAGCCATAGTCCTTTTTTTGGCCGTCCTGGAGCTGATCAAGCAGCATTATGTCGATGCCATGCAAGAAGGACTGTTCTCAGATATCCAGATTTCGGCAACCGACAAAACACATTCAGATAATGAGATCACGTTGGCACTTGAGGCTTAAATCCGTTATAATAATATCAAATTGATTTTGCGAGCGTTATCAAAAACAGAAATATGGATCGGGGCAGAAATTTAATGAAAGTTGAAGTGAACAATCAGGCAGCACCAACTGAAACTGAGGTCCAGAAACTGGCTGAACCGTCTGAGGTGACAGAAAAACAAAAGAAAAGATTAATGATCATCGCTGGGTTGGTTATACTGGTGCTGGTCACCCTGGTTGTCCTGGCCACCATCTACCTGGTCGATGAGGCGAACCAGCAGCGGACAGAGCAAATCCGCGATGTGTTTATCATCTTTTTAGCGCTGCAATCATTGGTTATCGGCATCGCCATGGTGGTTCTCATTGTTCAACTATCAAGTCTGATTAATCTCCTTCAAAACGAGATTCGCCCGATTATTGACTCAACCAATGAAACTGTAAACACCCTAAAAGGAACTGCCAAATTTGTCAGCGATAACCTGGCAGAGCCTGTGATCAAAATCAATCAATTTGCTGCAATGTTAAAAAGTATTTTCAAACCTTCAAAAAAATGAAGGCGGTTAATTATTTACAAACAAATGAACGACCTAGTATAAAGGAGAAAGACATGTCAGATAATAATGAATTTGGTGCATTTTTAATTGGTTTTATCGTTGGTGGGCTCACCGGTGCAGCGGTTTCGTTGCTTTTCGCGCCGCAATCAGGTGATAAAACTCGCGAACTGATTCAAACCAAAGCAATTGAGCTGCGAGATCGTGCAGCGGAGACTGTTGAAGAAGCCCGTCTGCATGCTGAAGAAGCACTGGAAGATGCCAAACACATGACCGAAGAGTGGGCAAATTTAGCAAAACAACAAGCTGATGAGGTCATCAAAAAAGGTGAACAGGCTTTGGAAGAAGGCCGAGAGAAACTCGTCAAAACCGTCGAACCCAAAGAAACACCCGCAGAAAGCTAATTCACACCTTAACCAAACAGAGGCTGGCTTAAAAACCAGCCTTTTTCGTTTTTAATAAAGCTTCAGGAATGTGATTGAGAATATCCAGGGCCGTCACGCTTTGCCCCATGCCCAAGGTTTTTCGCGCCAGAATCCCTGCCTCTGCATGCACCCACACGCCCAATACATTAGCCTGGATTGGTGAAACACCCTGTGCTAAAAATCCCCCAATAAGACCGGTCAACACATCACCGCTGCCCGCTGTAGCCAGTGCAGCATCACTGACGGGATTGACAAACAAGCTCGCCTGAGGGCTGGCAATAACCGTCATGGCCCCTTTTAACACCAAAGCAACATCCCATCGTTTTGCATACTCTTGCGCCAATTGCCATCGATTCGCTTGAACCTCGGCCACCTCTAACCCGGTTAGCACCCCCATTTCGCCAGGGTGCGGTGTCAAGATCGTTTGTTCGGGCAGCAAGGTAAACCAATTTTTGAGTCTGGCCAACAATTTCAACCCATCTGCATCGATGACGAGAGGTGTCTTTTTCGGAATGGTTCCCAGCAGCTTATTCAGAAAATCACAATTTTGATCACTCAAACCCCATCCAGGACCGATGACAACCGAAGAGGCGTTTTGAATTCCATCACGCACTGCATTCAG
>JAHYJK010000360.1 GCA_019429225.1 Anaerolineaceae bacterium | reverse complement strand
AAAAACCCGACCATTGCCAGATCATCACATGGATCGGATAAGGCACGTAATAAATTCAGTATATCCCGGATCTCCGGGCGATCGTAGAATCCACTCCCGGCGATGGTAACGTATGGGATCCCGGCAGATTCCAATGCTTGTTCATAGATCGGAAATGCACCTGAGGCTCGAAACAGAAGCGCAACATCTTTCCAATCCTGTATTTCCCCGGCTTGTTTATATGTCAATAAGCGTTCTGCCAGAAGGTTAGCAGCCAATATCCGGCCCTCTTCCGAATCGCTGCCGGCACCAATCAGAATTTCCAGATATGGTCTTTTAACTCCGATGGGTAAATCTTTTCGAACAGGGATCATTTTTGTGAAAGGCACATGAAAGGGTTTTGCTTCATCGATTTCATCTCCCATGATAGCAGCCAGAAGAGCATCCATGGCACTCAGTAAATGAGGATGCGTGCGATGCGTTTCTTTCAATTCACAAACCAACCCGTGGGTTTGTTTTGTTTCCCTTTGCACTTCTCTGAACACCGTAACATCTGCCCCGCGAAAACGATAGATCGATTGGCGGGCATCCCCTACCACAAATAAACCACCTGTATTTCCTGCTGTCAACGCTTCGATCAATTGCCGTTGGCGCTGGTTGGTATCCTGAAATTCATCTACCAGTAATGCCTGCACCTTCTCCTGCCAGTTTTTTGCAATTTCAGGCTGTTTCAACAACGCCAGGGCTCTACCTTCCAGATCGTCGAAATCCAGCGCTTTCTGGTTGGATAATAATTTGTTGTAATGGGCAAGAACCAGTGAAAAAGCTTCTTTTAAGAAGGGTAAGGCTGTGTCAATTTTTTCTTCAAAATCTGCTTCGAATCCTTTTTCTATCCAACCTAATTCAATGTCAAACAGTGCACGCCAGGTGGTCAGATCGCTTTTGGAGGTACTGGAAGCACTGCCAACTAGCCTGTTCAGAACTCGTGTCCTGATACCTATCAATAAACTCACACAATTTAGATAATCCTGTGTCTGCCAGGCTATTTCAACCTCCCGCCAGGCTGCCAGAAAAGCATTAACCTGCTCAACCCCCTTGGCTGATGTGTCATTCTCCAGTTGTTGCGGGGAAAAGGACTTCAAATCCTGAATGCAATGTTGCATTTCTTCCAACTGCATAAACGGTTGTAACCCTGCCATCAGAAATTGATGGTATGACTGTTCGTGTTGAATCCAATTCTGCACCTCCAAACGCTTCCTGATCATTTGGGTCAGAACCGTCTCCAGAGATTTAACCCGTAACAATTCAAAGAGTGGCAAATACTTCTCTTCCATGGTGATTTGTACCAGAACCGATTCAACAGCATCGGCTATTAAAATCGTCGCCTGACCTTCATCAACCACAGCGAACAATGGGTCAATCCCTGCCTGCGCTGGATGTGTGCGCAAAATTTCAGCACATAGACTATGGATCGTGCCAATGCGAGCAGCATCAATTTGCCTCTCCAACCCCAACCAGAAGCGTTGTTCCTCCTGATTTTGCCCGGTGGTGATCTGAAATCGAATGGCAGATCGCACCCGCGACCTCATTTCATTGGCAGCTTTTTCTGTAAATGTGATTGCCACCACTTTTTCAGGTGGCAATCCATCCGCCAACAGGCTGAGATATCGTGCCACCAGCGTACGTGTCTTTCCTGAACCTGCCCCTGCGGTTACCACCACATTCCGGTCTCGCTCAGCTGCAGCTTCTTTTTGCGGATCGGATAAATCTTGTGTTTTTAATGTCTTCAGGGTTCTTTCACCTGTCATCATCATGACCTCCCTGGGTGATAGCGCCAGCACCATAATCTGGCAGCACAATAATTCGGGCAGCCCCCCTCAGGCACCTGTGGACGAAAATCAGCAACCGTTAAACCGTCCATTATCATTTCAATGTGTTGTTTAGCCACCTGGATAGCTCCTTTTGGTCCTTCAAAATCTTCTGTCTGAAATGAACTCAATTTAAGCGATCCTTCTTTTTTGGCGTTCAGCGACCAATAAAAACCTTCCGTAACTTCCCCCATATTAAGAGCCTGCGTGGCAGCCAATGCGTACAGTGGTAATTGCAGCCTGGTTCCCTTAATCAGGTCTTTTTTATCCAGGTGACTCACCCCTGTTTTATAATCTATCACCCTGATGTTTCCCAGGGGATCCCGATCCACCCGATCAATCACGCCATGCAAACACACCACACGCCCATCCTCTAATGAAATATCCAGGGAAGGATTACCATCTAATCCAAACTGTTGTTCAAAAGCAATCGGAACCCACTCATCCGATGCCAATCCTGTAATGGTGAGTTCAAGAATTAGCAGCCATTCCTGTTGTTGTGTCTGCCAATAGGCTGTTGGTTCAAATTGATATATTTCTGGGGCAGCATCGAAAATTCGTTTGGCAACGACCGGTAATATGTCCAAAACGCAATTAACATCTGCCGGGTTTTCAGCTGCCTGATAAACCTCTTCCAAAATTTGATGCAAAATACTGCCGATCTGAAATGATTGCAAGCCCACCTCGGGGATCCTTTGCTCATCAACAGCAAGAGCATATTGTGTCCAAAAACGCATCGGGCAATTTTTGT
>JAHYJK010000051.1 GCA_019429225.1 Anaerolineaceae bacterium | reverse complement strand
AAGGAATTTTCTGTGCTTCAAAGACATTGCCGTCCACATCGATAAATTCAATACCATCCACATCTTCAGCCAGATCGAACAATTTGTCATTCAAAACTGAATCTTTAAAAATTTCTTCAAGATCGGCAAACAGAACCTTTTCAAACATGCCTTTGCGTAAGTCTGTTTCCATTTCCTGAAACGCCAGGTTATTTGCGTTTTGTAAATCAAAAATGTCCATATATACCGCCACGAGCTTTTCTTCTTCCATGCTACGACGCACATAATCTAAACACAGAAACAGGCGTCTTTTTGCTTCCATACTATAAGGTTGCTCATCCTGTAAACAACCTCGCACATAAATACCAAACGAACCATTCATGCCTACGGCTTTGAAATTTAGATAATCTACTCGATGTGAATTATTTTTCATCATACTGCTCAACATTGTTGGCCTCCTTTTCAGTCAGCCGGCTATCATTTCAACCAGTAAGGCTTTTGCCTGATCAATCAGATCTGCTTTTTTACGTTGCGATGACTTCATTAACAAAAAATCAGATCACCGGATTTCGCCACCCGTGACCTGATTCAAAAAGCAGAGGGAAATAAAAAGGCCACGGGGTTCGTCTTGCTCCCGTGGCCGTTATTTATAAATTAAAGCTAACGACGAACAGGCGCATTACGACAAGGAACGGATCCAACGCCAGCGAAACTTGCTGTGCGGATTCGAACGACGGGAGTGTTGAAGATGGTATTGCTCATTTTTGCGCCTTCCTTTCTTTTTAAGATAGTTAGATTTTAACATGGTATTTTTATGGCTGTCAAGGTTTTAATCAAATTTTAATCAAAATTAAATTACACCTGAAACCTTGACGCCAATCAAGAGTGAGATAAAATTATTTTGTCTGGGGCGGTGGCGGAATTGGCAGACGCAGAGGACTTAAAATCCTCCGGTGAATAACCTTGTGGGTTCAAGTCCCACTCGCCCCACAAAGCCGCAATGAAAATTTGCGGCTTTTCTAATCAAATCCATCTCATCCATTTCTCGTCATCCAATTTATTCAAAATCCGGGAGGAATTTTTAAATGAATCAGGCTATCCAAGATTTTGTCGCATCAAAACGCATTGCGATTGTGGGCGTATCTCAATCGGATACAAAATTCGGCAATAGTGTTTATCGCGATTTAAAAGGAAAGGGATACGATGTGGTCCCTGTGCACCCAACCATGGAAAAATTCGATCAGGACCCTTGTTTCAAGAATATTCAATCGATTAATCCAAAAGTAGATGGGGTGCTGATTAATGTCAAGAAGGATAAGGTGAAAGCCATTCTGGATGATGCCCATCAGGCGGGTATCAGGAAGATCTGGTTGCAGCAAGGCTCTGAAACACCGGAGACCGTACAATATGGGAAATCACTCGGCATGAGTATTGTCTCGGGTGGTTGCATCATGATGTATGCAGAACCGGTCAAAAGTGTGCACGCTTTTCACCGCTGGATCTGGCGATTAGTCAAGAAATATTAATAATAAGCCACCTCAGTTTTTGGGTGGGAAATTTCCCACCCAAAAACACCCACCTTGAAACGATTAAGTATTCCTTAACTTAATAAACTATTGATCATTTTTAAGTGTAAATACATTCATTTTT
The DNA here is from genome assembly GCA_019429225.1 of Anaerolineaceae bacterium. Taxonomy (GTDB): domain Bacteria; phylum Chloroflexota; class Anaerolineae; order Anaerolineales; family Anaerolineaceae; genus UBA6170. Next base: position 18,718 of record JAHYJK010000051.1, on the reverse strand, counting down.
TGCTTGATTTTTCAGTCACTATGCTCTTTAATAGAGACTGCGGTGATTTTTATAATTTGCAGATCACAAATAAGTAAAATTTTGAAAGGAGAAATGCTACATGAGTAATAAATACGATGCAGTAGTCCGACCATTTAAAGCAACAAAATTAAAACGAGTCACACCAGTTCCTTCCGATATCGAAATTGCGCAGGCTTCCGAGCTGAAGCACATCACCACCATTGCTGAGGAATTAGGTTTACAACCTGACGAATTGGAACAATATGGCCCCTATAAAGCCAAAGTCAAGTTGGAAGTCTTAGAACGCCTGAAAGATATTCCCAATGGGAAATATATTGATGTGACGGCTATTACCCCCACACCTCTAGGCGAAGGCAAAACAACCACGACCGTTGGGTTAAGCCAGGCATTGGGAGCCCAACTCAATAAACGTGTCATCACCTGTATCCGCCAACCCAGCCAGGGCCCAACCTTTGGCATCAAAGGTGGAGCCGCCGGTGGTGGTTATAGTCAGGTAATCCCGATGGATGAATTCAATCTCCATCTCACCGGTGATATCCACGCCATCACTGCCGCCAACAATCTTCTGGCTGCTGCGATCGATGCGCGTATGTTCCATGAATCCACCCAATCCGATCAACGTCTGTTTGAGAATTTATTTCCCAAAGACAAACAGGGCAAACGACATTTCTCCGTGGGTATGCAACACCGCAAACGAAAATTAGGGATCGAGACCGATGACCCCGATCAGATGACAGAAGCGCAAAAAAGCAAATTTGTGCGTCTGGATATCGACCCTGATTCGATCACCTGGAAACGTGTCATCGACACCAATGATCGCTTCCTGCGCGGGATCACGGTTGGCGAAGGACCCGATGAAAAAGGTCGCACGCGTAAAACAGGTTTTGATATCACAGTCGCCAGTGAAATTATGGCAATCCTGGCACTCACGACGGATCTACGCGATATGCGCGAACGCTTCGGACGCATTGTGATCGGCACCAGTAAAAGTGGCGAGGCGGTTGATGCCAATGATATCGGTGTTGCCGGCGCTCTGAATGTTTTGATGAAGGACGCCATTAAGCCCAATATTCTGCAAACCCTGGAAGGCACCCCGGTATTCGTGCATGCCGGTCCATTTGCCAACATCGCCCATGGCAATAGTTCCATTCTGGCAGATAAAATCGCTTTGAAATTAGCCGATTATGTGGTGACAGAATCCGGTTTCGGCGCCGATATGGGTATGGAAAAATTCTTTGACATCAAATGCCGTTACTCTGGGCTGGCCCCGGATGTGGTGGTTCTGGTTGCCACAGTGCGCGCGCTCAAGATGCACGGTGGTGGCGCCAAAGTTGTGGCCGGTAAACCATTGGATAGAGCCTACACCGAAGAGAACCTCGAATTGCTGGAAGCAGGTTTACCCAACATGCTGCATCACATCAAGATCGCCAAGAAATATGGTGTGCCGGTGGTGGTTGCTGTCAATAAATTCTACACCGATACGGATGCTGAACTAGCGCTCATTCTCAAAGCAGCCGTGGAACAGGGTGGCGCATTCGATGCCGTCGTCAGTGAGCATTGGGAGTTCGGTGGCGCAGGCGCTGTCAAATTAGCTGAAGCGGTCATTGCTGCCAGTGAAGTAAAACATGACTTCAAATTCCTCTATCCACTGGAAGCCAGCATCAAAGAAAAAATTGAAACAATCGCCAAAGAAATTTACAACGCCGATGGTGTCGAGTACGCGCCCGAAGCGGAAGCCAGAATCGCGGATTACGAACGCCTCGGCTTTGGAAATTCAACCATCTGCATGGCCAAAACTCATTTGAGTATCAGCCATGATGCCGCCTGGAAGGGTGTCCCCTCCGGATATCTATTGCCCATCAATGATATTCGTGCCTCGGTAGGCGCAGGCTTTTTGTATCCACTGGTCGGCGAGATGCGCACCATGCCCGGTTTATCCACCCGGCCTGCTTATTTTGACGTGGATCTCGACCCGGATACGGGTGAAGTACAGGGATTGTTCTAAATTTAATTTGCAATAGATAAGAACGGTGTAAGTGGGTATTTTTTGGCAGGCGTACGCCTGCCAAAAAATACCTTAACCGCTAAATACTACTTCTTGATCAATTTTTGTTGGAGTGCCATCGCCACGGCTTCGGTGCGGCTGGTCACCCCTAATTTCGACAGGATGCTGCTGACGTGAAATTTGACAGTGGAGCGGCTGACATAAAGCTTTTCGGCGATATCCACGTTACTCATCCCCTCCGACATCAAAGCCAGCACTTCCTCTTCCCGATGGGTCAGACCGTAATCCGGCTTGCCCGGTTTCACCGCAGCGTGGATTAATGCCTGGGCTGCTTCAGGAGCCAGGGTGGGTTTACCGTCATAGGCTGCCCGAATGGCATTGGCAAGTTCATCAGCAGATACATTTTTCAATAAATACCCAATCGCCCCCGCTTGCAATGCTGCCTGCACCAGATCATCCTCTTTGAAACTGGTCAATGCCACCACTTGAATTTCAGGCCATTTCTGGCGGATTGCTTTGGTAGCTGCAGCCCCATCCATTACCGGCATGACCAGATCCATTAAAATGACATCTGGTTTTTCTTTTTCACAGATTTCAAGAGCTTCTTTCCCATCCTTTGCTTCTGCTACCAAATCCAGATCATCAAAAACATATAGAAAAGCGCCTAAACCGCTCCTGACAACAGCATGATCATCAACCAGCATTACTCGAATGGGTTTTTCCGCTCCCATAGTATCTCCTACACCCTGAAAATTCTACACATTTTGAAATGGTAATTCAATTATACCCAATTAATTTTATTTCTTTGTTGTCTCGTCACCAAAACTTTCTTCAAGAATTTTCATTATTTCTTCAGGAAGTTGTTCTCCCGCTTCTAATTTTTCCAACAAATCAGCCATTGTCATCCCATAATCGAGCAAATGCAGTTGTAACTGCAAATCGCGAATATTTTTATCATCCGCTGGCAAACCGGCCTCAAAGATAACCAATGCTTTTTGATAATAACTTCTTGCCAGATCAACTTCACCTTGCACATGCAATATACCACCCAGGTTGGTATAAGAAGCCGCCAATTTCAGATTCCCTTTGTTTTCAGCTTCATAAATCCGGACAGCTTCTTTGTAATGCTCCAGTGCTTCGGGAGCGTTGCCAATGGTCTGCAAAATCATGCCCAATCCATGATGAGCTTCTGCCACATCTAAGTGATCATCTCCGAAATTTTTCTTGCGTTTGGCCAGGGCAAGTTCCAGTTGCGCTCTCGCACGCGGGAAATCTCCAATCGCCATTAAAGCCATTCCAAGATTGTAATGTCCGGAAGCAACCAGATAATGTTCTTTTCCAAAATGATCGATGTTGATCTCCAGTGCTTTTTCAAGATGAATGATAGCCCCGTCCAGGCTATTCATGTCAATCAACACCTGTCCCAGATTATTATGTCCGATGGCAACGGCTGGATCCTTTTTCCCAAGGATCTTTTTATCAATGATGATGGTCTGCTCAAAACATTTTTTCGCATCTTCAAATCTACCCATGCGATGCAAAGCAGTTCCAAGATTATTCATGTTCTCAGTATGCTCCGCGCTTTCAACACCGGATACTTTTTCAACAATCAGTAAAGCGCGTTTGATGAATTTTACAGCTTCCTCAAATTCGCCTATTTGAAGTTTATAGCGCCCCAATAACCCGAACAATAAACCAGAAACCGCGATTTTGTGGATCTGGCCGTGCTGGGCTAATTTTTCAATGTGGTTCGCATAGGGTTGAAAATTTTCGGTTTTTTCTAAAGGATGAACAATGGCATGCATAGCCCGGCTGGTTACCTGTAATAATTCATTCAGGGCATTTTTATCCGCAATTTCCTGGATGAATGCACTAACTTTTGGTTGGATAACAAATTCCTTCTCAGCTTTTTCAAGGAAATTCATCGAGACCAAAAAATTTAAATTCTGATTTAATTCTGTTTCTTGTCCAACTTTGGAGACGGCCATGAGCAAATCGATTGGAAGTGGTTCACTGGGCGCTAACCAGCTACAGGCCATCAAAATTGTTTGATAGGTTGAATCTACATTCTTATACAATTCCATCAATGAATTTTTATCAGTGTCTTGTATAGCGGTCATTTAGATTTTTCTCCATTTCTGTGTTCGATAAATTGAGAAGGGATTAGTTTATTATCAGTAACCCAGATTCATCCAGATCAAAACCGGATTATCCACCGATCTGCATCATGTTTCGATTTTCAGGTGTGTGATTGAGAATTAATTCATGGCGAACAGGTTTTTGTTTTATTACCTTTTCAATTAAGACCGAAATATCCTCACCAGAACGAATGGCGTTTAAGAGGGGTACTTCAAAATCACTCATTAGACAGGGTCGCAGATTCCCATCGGCTGTAAGTCTTAACCGATTGCAACGGCTGCAAAAATGGTCATCATCCAGCGGGGATATGAATCCTACAAATCCTCTGGCCCCTGGCAATTGATACAGTTTGGCTGGACCTAATTGTTCAGGTTGGTAAACAGGTTTTAAATTCATGTGCTGGTAGCGTTCCAGGACCGCTCCTGTTGAAATATAACATTCGGAAGGATCAGGAAAACCATCACCCCAGGAAACCTGATTTTGAATAGGCATCAGTTCAATAAAGCGCACATGCCAGGCATTTTGCATGGTTAAATTCATGAAATCCGGAATTTCGTTGTCATTAATGCCTGCCACCATGACCATATTTAATTTGAGAGGCAGCAAGCCATGTTTCTCAGCTGCTTCAATACCTTGCCAGACGGTGGCAAGTTCACCATAGCGTGTAATTTTCTTGAACAAATCTGGTTTTAACGTATCCAGGCTGACATTCACTCTGGTTAGGCCTGCATCTTTTAATGCTTCAGCATATTTGGCAAGTAATAAGCCATTGGTTGTGATGGTGATTTCATTAATGCCGGATACCTGACGGATCATCCGCACCAGGTCAACAATGCCATGCCGAACGAGCGGTTCTCCCCCCGTCAAGCGAATTTTGGATATCCCATTTTCGGCAGCCACACGCACCACCTGAACAATTTCCTCAAATCTCATCATTTCAGAATGTTCACGTGGTTTTACACCTTCAGCCGGCATACAATACACACACCGGAAATTACACAGATCAGTAACAGAAATTCTCAAATAATTAATCGTTCTACCAATAGAATCTTTCAATGATGTAACCTCATGGAAAATTTTTTTATGACTCCAGAGTTAATAATTGATCTGGATCATAAACCTGCAAGTAAGTATAGCAAAAAAAATAATAATGTACCAAAATCAAATCTTATAAATTTTGGTACATTTAATCATAAGGTTCACAGCCTCTATTCAAAACTTCAGAGGCTGTGAAAAATTTGGATTCTTAATCCTCATCAACATAAAGCGTAAATGCATATTCCTCTTCAGGAACTTGATCCTTGGGATACACATCGATCGCTAAAGTATCCTGTTTCGGACAGACATCCACACATAAACCACAGCCCACACAGCCTGAGTTATCTTTGACACGGGGAAATACGCCACGAAGACCTTCCACTTCCACCAGTTCGAAGCAATCATAAGGACAATTATCTTTACAATCCATACAGCGCACACAGGTATCGAAGTTGACTTTGGCGATGCCGATGACAGCTTTTCGCTTCTCTTCCAAACTGAGCGGAGGAATGGCATGGCTGGGGCAGACCTGGCCACACAGGTTACAGTCGTATTCACAGCGGCCAGAGAAGGGATCCATGATCGGTGTAAACAGAGACTCCCATCCACCTTTTGTGATGGCGGGTTGAATGATGTGTCCGGGACAGGCCTCAATACATTGATCACAGCGGATACACTTCGCCAGGAAGTCATCACCAGCCCCTGGAGGACGCATGACACTGGCTTTGGCGGCTTTCACCTTACCAACATCGGTCGCCAGCAAACCCACTGCGATTGCACTGGTGGCGACTGTGGCAATGGCTTCTCGGCGGCTGGGATCAAATTCATAATTCCACCCACCTATCTTGCCTTTTTCGAATGTAATGGCTAATTTCGGGCAGGGAACTGCACAATCCATACACATGATACATTCTGCGGGATCGCTTTTGTAATCATTTTCAGGGCTGATAGCACCCATCGGGCAGATTTTGGCACATTCGCCACATTTCACACAACTCATCTGGTCAACGCGGCGTTTGATCCAGGAGAACTTGGATCCCAAACCGATCAAAGCACCTAATGGGCATAAATAACGGCACCAGAAGCGTTTTTCCACAAGGTTCAGGAGTAACACCAGAACAAAGGGAAGAGCGATCATCCACCAGCTAAAACCAGGCCAGATGAAATCTTTTTTGTCGGCCATCTGGAAATAATCCATCAATGGTTTCGCACCGGTGGTAATACCGCGGATGATGATGGTGATTGGTTCAAAGTACATGAATGCCAGACTGCCAAATGCAGCCATAACTACAATCGTGAAAAGAATGACATATTTAACTTTTCGTAACCACTGGGCTTTAATTCTGCGTCCTTTGAAGCCGAATAACTCCAACACTGCCCCTAACGGACAGAACCATGCACACCACACTCGCCCAAACACCAGGGTGACAGCAACAGTGATCAAGACAGGCCAGTAATTTCCGATAAATTCACGTCCACCAATCATGGCAGTGAGTGCTTGCAGGGGGTTCAAGCGTGAAAATAGATTGATCGGAGTACCCGGACCGGAACCAATTCCGGTTGTAAGAGTCAGATACATCAACACCAGGAACAAAGCCAGCGCGGCATACTGCACCACAATTCTGACACGTTTCCAGACTCTATCCTTTACTTTTTCCGTTTTACCAATTTCTGTTCCACCCAGATGCGTAATCGCCCCAGTCGGACAATAAGGAACACATTGATTACAGGTATCACAGATCGCTTCATGCGTATTGAAAGCGGTTGTCACCACGCGGTCGGGTGCTCTACCCTTGAAGCCAAGGACATGGTTCTCGGCAATTTCGTCACAGGCACGTACACATAATCCACACAGGATACAATCTTGTTTTGGATCAGTACTGGCGAAAGAAGGCTTCTCAACACCCAAATAAGCAGCGATGCGTTGAACAGCAGGAACTTCCGGGCAGCGAGAAAGAATAAAATCTGCCATGACTTTACGAGTTTGTGTCACATCCTTTGTTTCTGTTTCAATGACCATTCCTTCAGAAACCTGTGTATTACAGGAAGTAACAATCGCTGAACGGCCATTATTTTTTGATTCAACCAGACACAGACGACAGGCTCCATAAGGTGAAAGATCTTTATGGGTACAAAGTGTCGGGATATAAATATCATTCTCGCGTGCCACATCCAACACGGTTTTGCCTTCGGCAACTTCGTAATTTTTTCCGTTTATTGTCAGATTTACCATCTTATCTTCTCCCTATCTGACCACAACAGCATTGTAATTACAGACGTCACGGCAAACACCACAACGAATGCAAATGCTCTCATCAATGACATGTGGTTTACCTTTCTCGCCAGAAATGGCTTCTACCGGACAATACCTGGCGCACAAAGTACATCCAGGACAGTTATCCACAATGATCTCAAATGTAATCAAAGCTTTACAAACCCCAGCTGGACAGGTTTTATCGCGAATATGGGCTTCGTATTCATCTCTGAAATACTTGATCGTTGTCATCACCGGATTAGGCGCTGTTTGACCTAATCCACACAGGGATCCAATTTTTACAGCTTTGGCAAGTTCTTCCAGAAGCTCGATATCACCTTCTTCTCCGTACCCTCGGGAGATGTAATCCACGATCTCCCACATTCTTTTTACACCTTCACGACAGGCGGTACATTTTCCGCAGGATTCAAATTTGCAAAACTCCAGGAAATAGCGGGCGACATCCACCATACAGGTGTCTTCATCCATCACGATCACACCACCGGAACCCATGATCGACCCGGCTTCTCGCAAACTATCATAGTCCATGGGTAAATCAAACATCCTTACAGGAATACAACCACCCGATGGACCTCCGGTTTGTACGGCTTTTAATGTCTTATCTTTCGGGACGCCACCACCAATTCCTTCTATCAGATCGTGGATACTGATCCCCATGGGAACTTCAACCAGTCCAGTATTGTTGACCTTTCCAACCAATGAGAAAATCATAGTACCGCGATTTTTCTCATTGCCAATTCTGGCAAACCAGTCTGCGCCATTATTGATTATATGGGTAACCCAGGCCCAGGTCTTTGTATTGTTGATGTTGGTTGGTTTTCCCCACAATCCTTTTTGGGCTGGATAAGGCGGACGTGTCCTGGGTTCACCTACACGCCCTTCAATGGAAGCCATCATGGCGGTCTCTTCACCGCAAACAAAAGCCCCAGCTCCCAGCTGTACTTCCAGATCAAAACTGAAATCACTACCAAGAATATTCTTTCCTAAAAAGCCATATTCGCGCGCCTGAACAATTGCTTTTTTGATCATTTTTACTGCTAATGGATACTCATGCCGAATATAAATGTATCCTTTGCTGGCGCCGATCGCATATGCACCCAGGATCATTCCTTCTAAAATGCTATGAGGATTCCCTTCGATGATACCGCGATCCTGAAATGCGCCTGGATCACCTTCGTCAGCATTGCAAATAATATATCTTTGATCTGATGTTTCTTTGCGGCATAATTCCCATTTTATGGCTGCAGGGAAACCCGCGCCACCACGACCCCGCAGATTTGCCTTTTTGACTTCTTCCAACACCTGCTCAGATGTCATTTCAAATAGTGCTTTAGAAACAGCTTTATAACCATCAACCGCGATGTAATCCTCAATTTTTTCAGGATCAATGATGCCGCTATTTTTTAACAACACTCTGGTCTGTTTTTTATAGAAAGGAATGTCCTGCTCATACAGAACCTTTTTCTCGGTGATTGGGTCGGTGTATAGAAGCCGGTCAACTACTTTTCCATTGGAAATTGTTTCAGAAATGATATCTTTTGCATCTTTAGGTTTAACGTGTGTGTAAAATATTTTTTCGGGATGAACAACCACCAATGGTCCTTGTTCGCAGAAACCAGGGCAGCCGGTCGTTTTTAATTCAACTTTTGCATCCACGCCTTGATCCTGGATGGCTTTCTTAAGTGCCTCAGCGACCTTGTCTGATTCCAGAGCAAGACACCCAGTACCTCCACAAACCATGATGGTGGGTTTGGATGCGTCCCTGGCAGACAGAATGTGATTGCGTTGTTTTTCCAGTTCAACTGGTGTAATTTGATCAGTCATCAGCGACAACCTCCTTTTCGACGTATTTATTAATCACACGCTCAACTTTACTGACGGACATGTTGCCATAATATTTATTATCAATTGTCATTACTGGTCCAATTGCACAACAGCCCAGGCAGTTAACTTCTTCGAGTGTGAATTGCAGATCCTCTGTCGTTTGGCCGGGACCAATTTTTAATACCCGATCAACCTGATCCACCAGCATACTGCTTCCTCGAACATGGCAAGCTGTTCCTTTACAAACAGTAATAATATGCTTTCCTCTTGGTTCCAGACTGAAAACTTTATAAAATGCTGCTACCTGATAAATGCGAATCTTCGGCACATTTAATTGTTCAGATATTTTTTCCAACGCTTCAGGTGGAAGATAATGAAATTCTTCCTGGATTGCTAACATTGCCTGGATCAGGTCATTTTCGTCCTTTCCATGCTCACCTATGATGGTTTCTACCTTGTTAATATCTATTGCCATAAGCTTTTATCCCTTTCTGGAATGTGATTTTTTCAATCCAATTACTTCAACTATTGAAAATATTTCTTCTTGGTGAAAGCGACCAGGGACAGGCTGCCACACAATTGCTACAATCGATGCCACCGTTCTCTTGCCAGAACATGTAGCATTTTTCAACATTTACCGGCCAACGCAAAATTCCTGGACGATTGGATATGGAGGTCTGTTCTGTTGTTCGTTCTTCAAAACGAATCGCCCTTGCCGGGCATGCCTGCGCGCATGCATGACAGGTCTCACAATATTGTTGGATTCCAAAATCAACAGGTTTATCAGGCACCAGTGGCAAATTTGTAAACACCTTACAAAGCCTTTGACGAGGACCAAATTCAGGACTGAGCATGAGCCCAAGTCTGCCAAGTTCTCCTAAGCCAGCGCTGATCGCCAATGGAATATTTTGACCGGAATCATTACCGGAGGGGATCGCTTCATACCCGAGCATACGGATATATTTTGCCAGGGAAGATGAAATTTCTGCCATATGAGAATATGCCAATGCAGTTGCAGCACTTGCTTCTGGACCCGGGGAAAGATGAATCATTTCCCATTTCATCTCAATGCCCAACATGATAACGTACTTGTAATTCATCTCTACCGGTCCAGCATTTCCGGTAAACGGTTCAAAATAATTCTCATATAACCAACGTTTATCCACTTTGGTTATACCAACCAGATCTGCTCCGTAAAACCTGGCTACCTTTTTTATCCGTTCAGACATTTCTGCTGGATCTTCAATTTTATATTTTTCAGGATTTACTTCATCTTCCCAATTATATAAACCACCGAATTCACGGATATGACCAAAATAACCAGGATAATATGGATGCAGACTTCCAGCTGTGTCATCCACATGGATTGCTCCTGCTACCAAAGCATTACCCTCCATAAAGGCCGAATCCGTCAGGGTAACAAATGGCATAACATTTCCGACGCGTTTTTGATACTCTTCATCCCAGGCAATGCGTGAAAAAATTGTGTTTTTCTCATCGAAACGTTTTACATTAACGAGATATTCACTGAATGTTGGCTCATCCACTTGATTTATCTCAGGTAATAACCTGACATGCACATTCAGAAGATGTGCTTCCATCTGCTCCATTTTTGTAAATCGTTCACCGCATGCCTGACAGAACCATGTATTGATCTTAGGAGGTGTCACCGGTGTATTCGTCACCTCCGGTGTTATAAATGAATGCGCTGATGTTGGAATAGTTTTGTAACCTTCGTATTGAATTTGAACATCAGAAGTAGCTTTTTGTATTGTTTCAGGTGCACAGGCTGATAAGATATCTACTGCTCCGACACTTAATCCAAGCAATCCGGCTGCCCGGATAAAATCTCTGCGGTTTATTTCTCCTGAATGTAGTTTTCTTAATACTTCGGATATTTTGGGATCCATAGTAGTCCCTTATTTGCAGATTATTCGCTATCCCGAATCGCAAGGTAATCGATGACCTGTGCCTTTTGTTCATCGGTAATTTGCAATCCAGCCATTACCATTTTGTTGACGGTCGTATCCCAGATTTCTCTTGAATACTTGGCATTATTAACCTGAACGATCGAATGACAGGTGCTGCATTTCGTCTCTACCAATGCCTGACCAGGGTGCGGTGTGGGTGCAGCAGGTTCGGATGAACCACAACCAACTAAGACCATCGTGGCGATGACCAAAGCAATTAAGAGTGTATATTTAAATTTCATTTCTTTTTCCTCCATTTTTCAAATCAAAATATAATTTTTCGGTAATTTAAGATAGATCAGGATCATTCGTAATCCAGTTCAAACTGAATTTGTCAGTTAATTTTTTATGAAAAAATCCAGATAAAACACCTAATACCGCAGCCGCAGCTGCCAGATAAAGTCCTGGTTGAATCAATGTATAAACATCTGTCATTGCAAATCCCCCATAATTGCCTACCCCATGCCCTTGAATCGGCACTTCATAAAGTTTTGCCACACCAGCAATCCTGACCAGAAAGCGCCAGATCGCCAAACCAACCAGCACACCCCCAATTGTTAATGTTATCGCAAATCCTTTTCCTTTTATAAAAGAACCTAAGATAAACAGAAAAATACAGGCGATTAGCAGGTAAAACAAAATCGTCATTTGTGGACTTCGTTTATACCCAATAAAATCACTGGCAGGGCCATCAATCAGATAAGGATATATATCTGTAGGTCTGTTCATTACAGAAACCTCTAATGTCCACCATGGAAATAGCATCGAAATGATTAATGTAATTCCTGCAAATAAAGCCAGAGGATTGATACCGAACCTGATTTTCTTCAAATTAACCTCCTACAGGTATTTAGCTGATCAATCGGGTAAAAATACGAACAAGTACAGGGCGTTTTGCAAAAGCAGGAATCAGCGCTCTGCCCCATTCCCGCCGCATCATTCGGGATAACAAGCGACGACCTAAACCAAATTTAGCGATTCGTGCGCCATCGGGGGTAATATGCCAATAATTTGGTGCTGCAACCGGCTTCCAACGACCGGTGATAATTTTGACAATTTCCAGTGTAGCCAATGATCCCGTTGTCCAAACGATTGGGGCTATCTGTGGATGGGGTAATCTCCCCTCGCAAAATCCTTCAAACCACTCCTGTGTCCATCCTCCTAAAGTTCGATAGTAGTACAATATGCTGCGATTTTCTTTGCTTTCCATGAATAATTTCTGTTCATCATATGATGCTCTATAAATCATGGTCAGACATTCAGAGGCGTAAGGACCACCGGGCATATAAGAACAAACACGGCCAAACGCCCCGACAGGATATGCCATGATGGCTGGTATGCCAGCAGCAATACTCATATCCAGCATAGTCACGCTTAATGGCCAGCTATCCGCGGCCGGAATTATCGCATCCCAGGATTCCTGGTCGACAACAGAAGATATTTCATCAGGTTTTATTCTCCGGGGAATTAAATTAATTTTTGCTTCCGGGTTAATTTTTAAAATAGACTCTTTGGTGACAACACCTTTATTCAGTCCGAGCGTGTAAAAGTTACAATCTATCTGGCGATTGATATTTGACACCTCATACGAATCACCCTCGTAGATTGTCATGTTTTCAACACCACTCCGGGCAAGTGAAATTGCCACAATCCCACCAATGCCACCAACACCAATAATCAGAATATTTGCATTACGAAGCTTCTCCTGTTCTTCTGGAGAAAAAACACCATAATTTCGTTCGAAAAGGAATTTGTATTCAGAATTATTTTTTTTAATATTACCCATAAGGCTCCAATAAAAATAGAGAAATATTTAACAAATTAGTATCGAGGCTCCAAATTCTTGTCAATGTTGGAGCCTCGATTGTTTTTACATGATTCTCAACTCAGATTACAGATGTTGTTTCGCGACATCTGCGGCTACATCATCAATACCCAATTTCTTGAGGGTATCCAATGTTGGGATACCTTTATCCTCAGTCCAACCGCGTTCTTTCCAATATGCTGGAAGGGCTTCATTGAACAAGACATCTGGTTTCCCTTCGTAAGCTACTGCACCTTTTTCAGGCCCTGTTGGCAATGGATCATTGAACCAGCGTGGAGGAACCTGTCGATCCCATTCAGCTTTTGGATCTTTGAGTTGGCGGATATGAACCTCGAATAAGCGGGAAAGGGCATATTCACGCGCTCCTACCAATTGCAAATCTTCATCACTGAAGTCACTCCAACCAGTAGCCGCTTTGATTAGATCGATGCGGCTACCAGCCCAGTGACCAGCCGCGAATTGGCAGTGAACCAATGAATTCTGCGCAGCATTCACATTCTGACCTGCAATGGCTGCTGCCCAGTCACCCGTCTTGAAACCAGCGGTTCCACCACCGGTGTGGGCGCAGGCACGATTGACAGTTACATACTCCATGGCATTCTTATCTTTGGGGCTGCGTACATCATGTGCTGGTTGCCCATAGTGGTGAGCTGTCATGGCATAATTCAGGATCTCTGGCTTGCCTTTCAGTTCAGCAAAATAACGGGCTGTTTCATAAGTTCCTTGAGCCATTTTATCGCCAATACCATCGCGAGCGACAATCTTCTTTACCATTTCATCGACTGCATGAACGTCGCCCCATTGCATGTCAATGCCATCCAGATCGTTTTTGTCGATGAATCCACGTTGAACGAGTTCCATCACCAGTGCCAGGTTATTACCACCTTCAATAAAGTCAAGACTATTATTGTCATGAATAAAGGTCGTGTATTGAAGCTTGGCCAAATGTTCAGCCTGATCACGAGTTGAGCCAGTAAATGGCTGACCAGGATCAGTTCCTTCCATTTCCATATAACCAAGATTACCACCGACCATACCCATGGCTTCCCAGTCTGGCATATCGGACATTACATTATTCATCAATGGGTCAGTGCTGGTAATTTCAACTGGATACATACAATGTAAATTACAGCCATAGCAGGATGTTTTACGCACAAAGCTGGTCTGATCCATGAATGGGCCTGTAATCGCTTTAACGTGTGGATCAGCCCAGGAACACCATTGCCAGTTGCGGATCGGGAAAGCATCTTCCACATACGCCGAATTCGCACCGATACCAGCAGTACCATACGCTCGCCAGAAGGAATCCCCACGTTCGGATTTTTGAATACCACTGACAAGGGCAAGGAAGGTCTTTTTGTCTGCCAAGCGATGACCCTTCGTGCCGCGCACGACCACCGCTTTGAGGTTTTTGGATCCCATCACAGCGCCAGCCCCCCAACGTCCTGAAGCTCGTGCACCTTCAGAAACCACACAGGAATACCAGACCTGGTTTTCGCCACCCGGTCCAATTGCCATTACCTGTGCCAGACGTTTTTCATGCATACCAGTTCGTTTGGGTGGGCGCATAGCTGCCCAGGTTGGATTCAGATCCGCATCCCTCAGCATGCCTTCGCGGGATTCCAGTTCTGCAAGAACTTCGCTCTTTAAAATTAATTCTGCTTCTTCAACTCCTTTTCCCCAGACATGACTGGCATCGCGAATTTCAATCGTATCATCCATCACAGCCAGATAAACGGGTTTAGATGCTTTTCCTACTACCTGAATACCATCCCAGCCAGCATATTTCATCTCAGAACCAAAATGTCCACCACAGGTGGATGCACAAAAGATGTTGTATGCGCTTTTGGTCACCAGAGTGATTCGGGCATTAGGTCCAGCGCCGGTAACAGGTCCAACCATGAATTGTAATAAGTTATCAGGTCCAAGTGGGTCCAGATTAGGATCAAAAATTCCTTCTTTGAAAAGGAAATAAGCGCCCATGGCTGAACCACCTAAGAATTTTCGATAAATTTCCTCTTCCGGCTCGATAACAGTTACAGTTTCTTTTGTTAGGTCAACACGAGCAATTTTTCCGGTCATTCCAAATAAGTCAGCCATTATAGTTCCCTCACATGTGCATAGATTTTTCTAAATAGTAATTCAGCATAGTCTGAAGGCCTATTTGCGAAATATCGACCATTGCGTGCTGCTGGAATCCACGTCAATGCTCCGGGTTCGGGGCAGGCTTTGACACACTCTGGATCACCACCACAGCGGCTACAGACCTGTGCTTTTCTGTCAATGGGGTCAAATGACATGCCACTGGCGAATTGGTCTTCGCAAATTTCCGCACAACGCCAGCACTTATCAATACCAAGACATTTTTCGCGATCTACCCATTTATAGCCCATGCCATAATATCCAGCTTCACCTTCGCCTTCTGGTATTGTAGCAATTGCAGCTTCAGGGCACACGGCTGCGCATGGGAATTCACTTGAACCTTCAGCCCATTCATACAATTGACAATATGAACAAAAGTTGACTACATCCACATACTGAAACCGCATGGGGCGAATTCGGGCAAATTCCAAGCTCACAATGTTAGCTGTCTCTTCCGGGTGAAGAAGAGTAGCATATTTTTCAGAACACGCAACGGCACACTCCATACAACCTGTACATTGAACTGGATCAAATACCAGGTTATACCCGGCTTTGTAAGGTGATTCCTCACCAGCTGCGGGTGCTTCTGCGGGAGCTTCAACGGCTGGTGCAGCAGGCTTTCCAATCACTTGATTGCCTATCACTCCACCAATAACGAGACCCGCAACCCCAGCCCCTGAACCAACGAGAAATTCCCTTCGGGATACACCCGAGGCAGAAGTTTCTGTCTTTTTTGGTTCTTTCTCTGGCTTTGGTGCTTCATCTCTTCTTTTTATTTCTGCCATAATTATTGCCTCCTCTATTTAATCTTGTTGGGTTTGCTAATAATCGATACGGAACTTGGATATACAATTTTTTGGTGATCCTCTCCTTCCTTGCGACAGTCAACAATTTAAACGCAAATTACCCTGATGGTCACAGGATGTTCCAAAATTGATAAGTGTCCGGATTGATGCTGTCGCGTATTGTTTTTCATTAGCGGAGATATTTCAAATTTACATCTGAAAACTTAGATACTACTTGTAATATAAATAGGATACCAAAATGACATCGTTTATAAAATATTACAATGAGTTATCTTTCAAAACCAGATGGATGATTTTATATAGCCCAGATGGGCTATATAAAAAATGATATTATTAAAATTCCGAGTAAACTGAATGGCTCAGGATTTCGATTCTTTATCCTGATCAGCAAGACCCTGGCGCACTGCATACACAGCTGCCTGAATACGGTTTCGCAGATGTAATTTTTCAAGAATATTGCGAAGATGAATTTTTACTGTGTTTTCAGATATTCCCAATATATCGGCTATTTCTTTATTCATTAACCCCTGAGCAACATTTTTCAATATCGTTTTTTCTCTTTCAGTCAGTTCTTCTGTCTGTTCTGCCGATTTTTTTCCAGTTTGGCTTTCACGGCTGAATTCCCGAAAAATTTTTGTCGCCATAGCGCTGGAAAGGATTGCCTCACCTTTTGCGATGGAGTTTAACAAATCCAGTAATTGATACAACTCAAGGTCTTTTAACAGGTAACCCTGAGCACCAATTTTCATGGCTTCAAATAAGTATTGATCATCATCCGAAGCGGTTAGCATAACTATTTTTGTATCCGGTAAAATCTGTTTGATCGATCGGGTGGCCTGTAAGCCATCACATTTTGGCATATTGATATCCATCATGATCAGATCCGGATGTAATACTTTGGCAATTTCAACCGCTTCACAGCCATTACTGGCTTCTCCAACCACTTTTATGTTCGTTTGTGCATCTAACAGGGACGCTAATCCTTTTCTGAATAGCACGTGATCATCAACAAGCATTATCCGTAACATAATCGTTTTCCTTTACCGGATATATATCGATGGAACTTGAATTAATATTTTAGTGCCTTTTCCTGGCGCTGAATCAATTTTGAGTTTTCCGTTAATGTATTGAACGCGCTCGCGCATGATTTGCAACCCAAAACTTTGTTTGGATGTATCTTTTGTTGAAATTTCACCCGGATCAAAACCACTACCATCATCCTCGATGCTGATGTTGATATCTCCTTGATCCTGCCAGCATTGGATCCATACTTTTTGTGCACAAGCATGGCGCCGCACATTGGATAGCGCCTCCTGAACGATTCGCATCAACTGATTGGCAACTTCAGGAGAAAATTCCAGAGAAGAACTATCGTCCATCGTGAATCTGACTTCAAGACCATAATATTGCTGATATTCTGTCAAATATTCTTGCAATGCGTTGAAGAAATCTCCATGACCAGAATCCGTGTTACGTAGATTGAAAATGGTTTCCCGAATATCTGTATACAGGACGCTGGTCGTATTGATCAATTCACCCAAATGAGTTTGTGCTTTTTCAATGTCCTGCTTAACCAACATATCATGGGTCATAATTGCTTTTATTTTGATATACCCCATCGCCTGGGCTAAATTATCATGTAATTCCCGGGCAATCCTGTTTTGTTCTTCCAATGCTGCTCCATAACGAAGCTGTTGGTGTAAACGTGCATTTTCAATGGCAACAAACACTTGATAACCTAATTGTTTTAATAATTGTGTGTCGCTTGCAGTAAAATTACGAGTTACCCGTGAGATGACTCCGATGATTCCCAAAAAAATCTCTCCCAGGTGTAGAGGGATTGCCAGGAAAGAATCAAATTCCTTAAAGTCGATATTTCTTTCATTGAAGGATGGATGTTTGTAATGATGGCTGATTCTGCCTGATATTGTTTCATGAGCATAAAGCTTGCTGCCAAAACTATTCTCTTCTAAATTGATGGTCAGTCCTTCAAGTTTTCTTGCATCTTCACCACTCGCAGACCAAATCTTGATATTCTGACATGAATCCTGGTATAGCCCCACGACGCCAATCTCTGTTTTTATTAATGCTCTCGCAGAGTCAGCAACCGCTTCAAGCACCTCACTCAAAATGAGTGAAGATGATATTCTGGTACCGAGTTGATATAAAGTCATGGCATCATCTTGTTGTTTCTTGGCTTTGGCAATCAGGAATGCGTTATCAATTGCCACGCCAATTTCACGTCCCAAACTTTCCAGGAAGTAAATATTTTCACTTTCATAATTCTGTAATGAAGGAGAAATTAATTCAATAACACCAATCACCATTGTTCTGGAAACCAAAGGGAACCCAAAATAATAATGATCCCGATACTTATTTCTCATTTCTAAATTGAAGCGTTTGTCATCATTAATTTTAGGAACAAACATAGCTTTACGGGTATTCGCTATCTCCTGCACAAAATCCATTCCCGCCTGTCTATTCATTTCTATTTCCTGTGTCATTCTGTCTTCAACCCCATAGGAATGCCACATTTTATAATTTTCTGTTTCTTCATCCCTTAAATATATTAAACATTCAGCGATCCCCAGTCTGACCACCAAAATATTTTCTGTATATTTTAATATTTGATCCAGATCCAACATCTGAGTGACAGCTAATCCAACTTCATTT
>JAHYJK010000050.1 GCA_019429225.1 Anaerolineaceae bacterium | reverse complement strand
TTTCTGCATCGCACTCGCTTCGGAACGGCTCGCGCACCAGAAATGCCTTTGGGATATGAATTAGGTTGGACGGCAGAAGATGGCCGCGATGTGGTGTACTATGTCCAATCATCCTTACCAACTGGCTTTGAAGTCTCCGCGAATGAACCAATTGAAATCGAACCAGTTTCGAATCTTGGTGGGCCAGCCCAAAATTGGTTCTCCGGGATCGTAACAGCCTTTGGTGCCATGGCGACAAGTCTTGGTTTTGCTATCCTTCTAGGAGCACTTTTTATAGGAATTATTCTATTGCTGGTGTGGTTATTGCGCAGCCGGCGAGCGTAGTATTTTAATAAAAGGAGTCTTTTATGAAATCTTCAATACCCTTATGGCAGCGCTCAGGTTTTCGGATTGTCGGTGCATTGGTGCTGCTGATTCTATTGGGAGGAGCAGTTGGTGGCATTTATTTCACACAAATACCACCTGAACAGCCGATACCTTTTCCTCATAATTTTCATATTGGTGTGGGAGCGCAATGTTCTTACTGCCACACCGGTACCTCAACTGGACCAAGTGCAGGCTTACCGACAACGGACAAGTGCTGGGGTTGTCATCAACAAATTGAACCTCGTAATGACAACTTAAAATTGGTCGCCAGTTATGGATCTGAAGGGAAACAAATCCCCTGGGTCCCTGTCGCTATACAGCCTGATTTTGTTGTCTTTTCACATCAACCACATATTAATGCAGAATTGACCTGTGAAACCTGTCATGGAGATTTAACACAAATGACAGTCGCTGAACCACAGAAGGGTCAGAATATGGGTTGGTGTCTCGATTGTCATCAGAAAATGTCCACTCCGGAAGAATTCGTTTTGCTTTCGGATTGCGCCACGTGTCATTACTAATCAAGGAGGAAATCAATGACTGAAAAAATCTCAAGGCGCGATTTTCTAAAAATATCCGGAATTGGTGTAACCGCAGCAACGGTAATTACAGGTTGTGGACCATCATCACGGTATGTAACCAGACAGGCTTATGCAAACATGCCCGAATATAACCAGACAGGTGTGAGTACTTATTACGCGACAACATGTAAAGAGTGCCCTGCTGGTTGTGGACTGATCGTAAGAACTCAGGAAGGTCGCGCCATCAAAGTAGAAGGAAATCCTGAACACCCGGTTAATAAAGGAAAAGTCTGTTCACGAGGATTAACCACTGTTCAAGGAGTTTATAATCCCGATCGAATTACCGGACCTCAAAAGAGAACCAGAGGAAGTCGAACTTTCACTTCACTGGATTGGCAAGCTGCCATCAACACAGTAGAGGAAGGATTGAAAAATCCTCAAAAAACCGCTTTTCTCCTGGGTTTACAGTCCGATCATTTATATGATCTTGTTCAGGAGATCTCAGAAAAGGGAGGTTTTGGCAAACCTGTTCGTTACGGCACATTAGGAACGCTGGATGGCAGATCTACATTATTGAGAGCCACCCAGGAACTTTATGGTTTTGATCAAATCCCATTTTTTGATATGGCTAATGCGGATGTAGTATTTTCATTTGGTGCACACTTTCTGGAAACCTGGCTTTCACCATTGGCTTACAGTCGTGGTTTTCGACAGCTACGCAAACAGCCATTTGGAAAACGTGGATATATTGTTTCCTTTGAAGCACGCCAATCTTTATCAAGTGCTAACGCTGATGAATGGATCCCAATCAAACCTGGTAGTGAAGGTCAGGTAGCTTTAGCCATTGGAAAAATTGCTGCAACAAAAGCTGGAGGGGCAACACCAACCTTGTTCGCTGATGTTAACCTGAATGATGTATCCCAAATTTCAGGAATTAGCATGGAAAAATTACTTCAACTGAGTGAATTATTTGGATCAGATAACAAGGCAATTGCTTTACCAGGTGGATCCGCATTGACAACCAAAAATGGTCTGGATGCAGCCAAAGCAATTCTGGCTTTGAATGTTCTGGTTGAGAACACGTCACAACCTGGAGGCGTCTTTCCCACGTTTGGGGAAAATCACACATCTGATTTTACCGCAGTAAAAGCATTGATAGCAAAGATGAATGCCGGAGAAATAGATACGCTCTTTATTCATGGCAGCAACCCTGTTTTTGAGTTGCCTGCATCTGCAGGTTTTCAAGCAGCGTTGAAAAAAGTAAAAACAGTGATTTCATTCTGTACTTTTGAAGATGAAACTGTTATTGAGAGCGATTATGTTTTCCCGGATCATGCTGCGTTGGAATCCTTTGGTTATCAGAGAGTTCTATTGGGGAGTGATCGCGAGGCTTATTCATCGATTCAGCCCGTTGTTGCCCCCATTCATGATACCAAAGCTACTGGTGATGTTTTTCTGGCAGCTATTTTAGCCTCTGGGGGAAATCTGGCTTCTGTTATCCCATACACGGATGAAGTCGATTACCTTCATAAGACCATAACGCCTTTGATCGAGAAAGAAGGCTCCTATTCCGCTGGAGAGCTTCCCACCTTCTGGAGTAAATGGTTGCAATTTGGTGGATGGTGGAAGACAGCCCCAGAATTAAGTTTTTCTGAGGGGGTCATCAATCTGGATCAAAAATTATCGCTTTCCCCTCCCCAAAGTGCAAAAGAAGGCGAGACATTCCACCTGGTTTCATTTGCCACGCAAATGGGTGATGGCAACGGAGCGAATCGTCCCTGGTTACAGGAAACTCCCGATCCTATGACGACTGTCACCTGGAATTCATGGATAGAAATTCACCCAAAGACGGCTGAACAACTTGGAATTCATGATGATGATATCGTTGAAGTCAAATCTACAAACGGCGATTTCTCTGTGGAAGCCATCGTATATCTATACCCAGCCATTCGCCCGGACACTGTTGCCATTCCATTTGGCCAGGGACATACAGCTTTAGGTAGATTCGCAGAAGGAAGAGGTTGTAATCCGGCAATTGTTTGGTCATCCGAAGTTAATCAAGCTGGCGATCTTGCCTTATCAGACACAACAGTCACAATCAAGCCCACAGGAAAACGACGCCCATTAGCACGCCAGGAAAGTAAAGAAGGTGTCTATGGTGGACATTAGAGGTAGAGACAAAAAGGAGAACCATAATGACTGAATTACTTGCAAAAGAAGCACAAGATGAAAAATGGGGCATGGTCATCGACCTTGATATTTGTAGTGGTTGCCAGGCTTGTGTTACTGCCTGTTCGATGGAAAACAACATTCCTTTTGTAGGCGAGGATGAAATGGCTTACGGACGTGGAATGCAATGGATGCGAATTCGAAGATACTGGGAAGGTGAATATCCAGATGTAATGCCTGACCATCAACCTATGTTATGCCAACAATGTGGCAGCGCACCTTGCGAACCCGTTTGTCCGGTTTTTGCAACACTCCATTCGGAAGTCGAAAAAATCAATCTACAGGTCTACAACCGTTGTATTGGAACTCGTTATTGTGCTATCAACTGCCCCTACCAAGCCCGTACCTTCAACTGGTTTGATTATGAAATTCCAGCTCCCATGAATTCGTATCTCAATCCAGATGTCACCGTACGCCGACGTGGTGTGATGGAAAAATGCACTTTCTGTGTTCAAAGGATTGTCAAAGGCAGACAGCAAGCTTCTGCAGAAGGCAGAGAAATGGAAGATGGCGACGTAACCCCGGCATGCGCTCAAGCCTGCCCAACCGATGCGATTACTTTTGGAAACCTCAGTGATCCTGAAAGCAGGGTGAGCAAAATGGTGCGCAGTGATCGGGCTTATAAAGAATTAGAAAATCTTGGTACAGAACCCAGGGTAACATATTTGAAGGGAGGGAAATCATATGGCGGCTGATGTAAAACCGTTTATTGGTTCAAAAGCAAGTCCCCATCAGGAATCGGAAGCTGAAGAATTACGCAAAGAACACCTGATGCTGGATCCCATGCCACGCGATGAAATGAATCAAATGGTCATGGAAGCTATGACCACCACCACACGTAAATGGTGGGCATGGGTAATTGGATTGGGATTGGCTGTTGCTGTCTTATTATTTGGAGCCTGGGGATATATGATTGCCACTGGTATGGGCGTTGCTGGTATCCGCCGCCCTGTTTACTGGGGTATTTTCATTGTTACCTTCGTCTTCTGGATCGGTATTTCCCATGCCGGAACGTTTGTGTCTGCCATCCTGCGTGTCTTCAAAGCTGAATTCCGGCGGCCATTTACCAGAGCTGCTGAGTTGATGACCACCTTTGGACTGGCTGCTGGCGCACTCTATCCTTTAATCCATTTAGGGCGTGTATGGGTCTTCTATTGGATGGTTCCTTACCCAAATGCACGCTGGTTGTGGCCGAATTTCCGCTCAGCGCTTGTTTGGGACTTTCTGGCAATCACAACTTATTTGCTTAGCAGCACCATTTATTTATTCTTGCCCCTCATTCCAGACATGGCCATGGCCCGTGACCGCTCTACCGGCTGGCGTCATTTCATTTACAAGCTTCTCGCACTGGGTTGGCGTGGAACAGAAGCAGAATGGTTCCGGTTACGCAAAGCAATTTCCATTTTTGCTTTCGCGATCATCCCGGTAATGTTCTCAGTTCATACCATCGTCTCCTGGGACTTTGCCGTCAGCATGGTTTCAGGATGGCAATCCTCCATCTTTGGGCCCTATTTCATCATCGGTGCTATTTTATCCGGTATTTCCGCGGTGGTGACCATTCTTTACATACTACGATCAACCATGAAGAATATGGATTATTTCATCCGTAAGGAACACTTCGATGCTCTCGGAAAATTGATATTGATATTCTCCATGTCCTGGGCATACTTTTTCTTTAATGAATATATTCTTGCCTGGTATGGTGGTGATGAAGCTCTGAAACAAGTTCTCACCTTACACGCAACCGGTCCTTCAGCATGGGTCTGGTATACCATGCTCATTTGCAATGTCGCCATTCCCTGGTTATTCCTGTGGAACAAGAAAGTTAGGCGCACGCCATGGCTGATGTTCATCATCACTTTATTGGTGAATGTGGGTATGTATGCTGAACGCTACACTATCATCCCACTGACATTAGGTCATCAGAGAAGCCCATTTGACTGGGGAATTTATAATCCCACCATCATCGAAGTCAGTATTGCTCTGGGCACGCTATGTTTGTTCATTTTCCTGTATTTGATCGCTTCCAGAATCATTCCTCTGGTACCCGTTTGGGAAGTGCAGGAAGGTCAAATGAGCCATACCTTACGAAAAATCGGAAAAACCGAAATTCCTTCGGTTACGGAATTGGAATAGGAGGAGAAAATGGAAACCAATGTTCGTATGATCCTCTTCAAGGAAGACCAGGTAGACCAGGCTTCAGAAGCCATCGAGACACTTCACCATCATGGAATTTCTGATAAAGATATTTCCGTCATCTCAGGTGTACCATTTTCTGAAAAAATATTAGGAAGGCCGATGTCCTGGACACGTGTCCCTCAAATTGCTGTTGCAGGAGCCCTGTTTGGTTTCATCATTGCCATGCTGCTAAACTTTCTGGTTCCCAACCTGTATAAATTATCAGTTGGAGGCATGCCACTTACCCCCATTCCGACGTCGATTGTCGTAACATTCGAATTAACCATGTTGGGACTATTAATCAGCACATTCCTGGGTGTGTTCATTGAAATGCTGTCTCCCTCATTTGGTCCGAAAGGATACCATCCCAAAATCAGCGATGGTTATATCGGCATACTATTCAATTGTCCAATCCATGCCGATGAAGATACCTGTTTTGAATTACAGGATTTAGGAGCAGAAATTGTTGATGTCGCGGAGGTAAAACAACCATGATAAAAAAATTAATTCTCGTTATGGGAGCCCTGGTCACCCCCCTGATCATCGGTTTATTGTTTACATATGATGTCATCAAAATCGACTGGGTTAGCTTGATGGAAATTCAAGCCAGTTATCGTCCTATGGAAGATCCCCTGCCGTTGCCTGCCCGATCCATACCAGTACAGGGTGTAGCCTATATTCCTGAATTGGGTGTCCCTTCCAATCCTGTTAAAGCTGATGAAGCTTCCGTTTCAAGAGGTAAGGATTATTATGAATCCGCCTGTGCATTATGCCATGGGACGACTGGTGAAGGAAATGGTGGTTTTAGCGGCTTTCTCAGGAAGTTTCCACCTGTCAGCCTGGTTGATGCAGACCGATCAGCCTTGAGTGATGGAGCCATTTTTGTCACAATCACTGAAGGTGTACCCGGAAAAATGCCACACCTACGAGAAAACCTTCCCACTCCGGAAATGCGCTGGGACGTGGTAAATTACGTTCGCTTTCTCCAGAATCAGGCTAATCCATAATTGTGATTATGTTTTCGAAAAAAAGCTCTCTTTCGAGGGCTTTTTTTTATAATCTCAACCTTTCAATACTAATCGTAGAAAAGTATTAATGCAATGAAACATAAAATATATTGAAAATCATAATTTTTAGTTGATATTCGATCATTTAGTAAGGTTATAATTAAAATCAGATTACCGATATCAATGGCAGGGGTAGCCCAATGGCATACACAACAATTTATCTTATCCGACATGGAGAAACTGATTGGAACCGGGAACAAAGATATCAGGGACAGCAGGATATTCCCCTGAATTCAACCGGCATCAAACAAGCTCAACTTATTGCAGAAAGTTTAAATGGTCATCATTTTTCGGCTTTATATAGCAGTGATCTCATGCGGGCATATCAGACTGCACAGGAGATAGCAAAAAATGTAAAGTTATCCATTACCTCCCACCCTGCCTTACGCGAAATTAACCAGGGTGAATGGGAAGGCCGATATATCAAAGATGTATTGGCAATCAGTGCAAATGAAGTACGAGCCGTTTATGAAAATCCATACACAGCTCGCAAGCCTGGCGGAGAAAGCATTGGAGAAGTGGCAAAGCGTATGTATGCATATCTTGATCATCTGGCTGAAAAACATGATCAACAAACCATCATTGTCGTCTCTCATGGATTGGCAATTGCAACTGTGTTGTGCAAGGACAGAAAATTGCCATTAGAAATGGCTATCCGCAACATACCTGAAAATACAGGTATTGAAGTAGTAAAGTGGTCAAAAAAATCTTCTTAAATAAATTAAAAACCACCTTGTTTTCAGGTGGCTTTTATATGGCGGAGAGAAAGGGATTCGAACCCTTGATACCTTTCGGTATACGCGCTTTCCAGGCGCGCGCGTTAGGCCAGACTACGCTACCTCTCCATTCGGTCCTATTGGACGCGACGAAAATTTTACCATTAACGAGCTTGATAGGGAAGGAAAAGAGAGTCAATCAGATGGAAATGGATCCTCGTAACACAAACTGCACAATTTTCAAATTTTCAAATGTTCAAATTTTCCTATTGCATTATCCCTTCAAGTAAATTATAATATCGCCACGCGGGCGGTTAGCTCAGTTGGTTAGAGCGTCGCGTTGACATCGCGGAGGCCGTAGGTTCGAGCCCTATACCGCCCACTACAAATAAATACACAAAAGCTACGATCAGGACGATTAAGTGTTCTGAAACTCCAGAGAGAAAAAGTCATTGGCTGAAAGCTTTTTCAGAAAAATGAACACCGAAAACCACCTGTGAGCTGAACCCTGAAACGTGAGGAGTAAGGCAACCGGCGCAACCGTTAAAAGCATAGACAAGATGCTCATAAATTGAGTAATCTGGGTGGAACCGCGAGAAGTTCTCTTGCCCCAGTTGGCAAGAGTTTTTTGTTTAAATACTGAACTAAGAGAAAGAGGTGAAAAATGGCCAAAAAAGTTGATGTAGAATATGAAGCTTCACATTTGTTTAAAGTGAGACACTCAACTGCACATGTAATGGCACAGGCTGTTCTGGAAAAATTCCCGGATGCCAAATATGCCATTGGACCTGCAATTGATGATGGCTTTTATTATGATTTCGATCTTCCACGACCTCTAACCCCAGAAGACCTGGAAGAGATTGAAAAACGAATGAAACATATCGTTAAAGGAAATCATAAATTTGAAAAGCAAGTGTTGAACGCTGAGGAAGCATTGAACATTTTTAATGATCAACCTTATAAAGTCGAGTTAATAAAAGGACTTGAAGAAGGTGGAACTGATGAGCATGGTGACCCATTAGATGAGAAACCCGAGATTTCCATCTATAAACATGACAAATTTTTTGATTTATGTCGTGGTCCACATGTTGAGAGTACCAAAGAGATCAATCCCAAAGCACTTAAACTCTTATCTGTTGCGGGGGCATATTGGCGTGGCGATGAAAAACGACCTATGCTGCAGAGAATTTATGGAACTGTGTTTGAGGATCCAGAAGCTTTAAAGGATTATTTGTGGAGAATCGAAGAAGCCAAAAAGCGCGACCATCGCAAAGTAGGCAAAGAATTGGATTTATTCTCCATCAATCAGGAAGTTGGCCCTGGCTTGATCCTCTGGCATCCAAATGGAGGACTCATTCGCCATCTGGTAGAAGATTATTGTAAAAAGGAACATTTGGCAAATGGCTATGACATTGTTTATTCTCCTCATGTCGGAAGAGCACATCTATGGGAAACCTCAGGACATCTAGGCTTTTACAAGGAAAATATGTTTTCATCCATGGAAATTGAAGAGGATGAATATTATGCCAAACCAATGAACTGTCCGTTCCACATTATGATTTACAAAAACAAATTACATTCTTATCGGGATTTTCCGATGCGAATGGCTGAATGGGGCACCGTTTACCGATACGAACGTTCCGGTGTTTTACATGGCCTGTTACGCGTGCGTGGTTTCACTCAGGATGATGCCCACTTATTCTGCCGTGAAGACCAAATGCCAGAGGAAATAGATAGAACACTTAATTTTTGTTTGCACATTCTGCGTCATTTTGGAATGAATGAGTTTCATGCCTATTTGTCAACCCGGAATCCAGAGAAATCAGTTGGCGAAGAGTCTGAATGGTTGAAAGCCCAGGATGCACTTCGGGATGCATTGACCAGGGCTAATCTTAGCTATGATATCGATGAAGGCGGTGCAGCATTTTATGGGCCTAAAATCGACCTGAAGATGATTGATGCCTTGGGTCGTGAATGGCAACTGAGCACCATCCAATTCGATTTCAATTTGCCTGAACGATTTGATATGACCTATATCGGCGAGGATGGTCAGCAACACCGACCTCTCATGATCCATCGTGCATTATTAGGTTCAGTCGAGCGCTTTATGGGTGTCTTAATTGAGCATTATGGTGGTGCATTCCCGGTGTGGTTGATGCCTGTGCAGGCTTCCGTCATACCAATTGCTGACCGCCACATTGATTTTGCTCATGAAGTAGCTCAGCAATTAAAATCTGCTGGTATACGTGTGGAAGTGGATGATAGCAACGAACGCATGAATGCAAAGATTCGAAATGCTCAACTGCAAAAAATTCCTTACATGTTGGTAATTGGTGATAAAGAAGTTGAGGCTGGTCAGGTAGCTTTACGAATGCGCAATGGAGAAAATCCTGGTGCAATGGCAGTAGAAGATTTCATTCAATTTGCCCAAAAACAGATTAAAGAATTAGCATAACGATAAACAAACAGAGGGCTTTGAATCATGAAGCCCTCTGTCTGTTTATGAAATTAGAAATGTAAATCTCAAATCAAGCGTGTTTTATTGACGATCATATTTAAGATATGGTATATTATACAAGTTCAATTTTTTAATGTAATCATTAATTTGTTCAACTTTTGAAAGGAGTAAGACCATTAGTACATCAAATTTTCGGGTAAATGAAGAAATCAAAGTAAAAGAAGTTCGCTTGATTGGAGCTGGAGGAGAAAACGTAGGATTAATAACTGTTCAAAAAGCACTGGAAATGGCTCGCGAGGCGGAGTTGGATCTCGTAGAAGTTGCTCCAGGAGCCAATCCCCCAGTCTGTCGTATCATGAATTACGGAAAATTCCTGTACGAAAGAACTAAAAAAGAACGAGAAGCAAGAAAAGCACAAACAAAAATAGAAACAAAAGAAATTCGATTGCGCCCAAAGACGAATGAACACCATCGCGGTTTTAAAACGCGGGATGCAAGACGTTGGCTCGAAGAGGGGATGAAAGTCAAGGTAACCGTTCGTTTCCGTGGTCGCGAAATCACATATCCAGAAATCGCATTGGAAGACCTCAGGGAAATTGCTGAGGAATTATCTGATGTTGCCACTGTAGAACAGAAACCAGACCTTGAAGGCCGCAATATGTTTATGTTACTGTCTCCAACCAAAGGTGTGGGAAAAAAAGCGAAACCAACCAGTCCAAAACCACCAAAAGGTAAAGGAAAAGATAATCAACCTGATGAAGTAGTCGAGGACCTGGAAGAATTGGAAGATTGATTTCCAGAAACTTATCAAAGTTTTCACCTGTCCAAATCAATAAACCTATAGTATAATTTGCGGTCGCGTGTCCTAAACGACCGCAAATTTAATGAATTTTTTTAGAAGAGGAGAATAAAAGTGCCTCGTAAAGCAAGTACTGGCAAATTCAAGATGAAGACCCATAAAGCAACATCGAAACGATTTCGCTTAACTGGGTCGGGCATGTTGGTTCGAACAAAAGGTGGCAAAAGCCATTTTCGCCGTCGCACCTCGAAACGCACCAAACGCTTGCTATCTGAAATGATTGAAGTAAAAGGTAACAAGATTGCCCAGCGTGTTCGTCGCCTTGCCCCTTATCTCTAGGGATAGGCTGTTCGTATTCATGATTAGTGCAACTGTTGGGTGTTAAACTGGTTAATCCCGGCGCCCAGGGGTGTGCAAAGGAGTAAAAAATGGCACGTGTGAAAGGTGGCCCTAGAGGTTATCAACGTCACAAAAAAGTTCTGAAAATGACCAAAGGCCAATATGGAACCAGAAGTAAACTGTTCCGTCGCGCAAATGAAGCAATGCTAAAGAGCCTATGGTATGCATTTCGCGATCGCCGCAATCGAAAACGCGATTTGAGAAGATTATGGATTACTCGTATCAATGCTGGTGCACGCTTGAATGGCGTCTCATACAGTCAATTGATCCACCTGATGCGTAAAGCGAATATCACCATCAATCGAAAAATGATGGCTGATCTGGCAGTGCGCGATCCTAAAACTTTCAGCGTAATCATTGCGAAAGCAAAAGCTGCATAATACAATCTGAGTTAAAACTTTGCCGGCAGGTTAATCACCTGCCGGTTTTATTTTCCGGTAAAATAAAGAAAATGATCACATCCAACCAAAATCCAAAAATCCAGAAAATTCGAGCACTCCTGCAACAATCCAAAGAACGGAAAAATTCTGGTTTATTTGTTGTGGAAGGTGTACGACTTTTCGAAGAATCCATGCAGGCAAACTGGAAGATGGATTTTATTTTGCATAGTGACAATCTTTCTACTCGCGGGTTGGAATTGCTGCATCAGGCGGAGGAACAGAAGATTGACATTGATGAGATCCCCTTTTCCCTGATGAGAAAGATTGCTGACACAGAGCATCCTCAAGGGATCATTGCTGTTGTGCAACAAAAAAGAGCACCAATCCCTCACCCCCTTAATTTTATTTTAATCTGTGACTCAATCAGTGATCCGGGAAATTTGGGAACTATTTTGCGATCTGCAGATGCTGCACAGGTTCAGGCAGTATTGATTTCACCCTACAGCACAGACCCTTATTCACCCAAAGTAGTCAGAGCTGGTATGGGGGCACACTTTCACATACCAATTTATCAGGCAGATTGGCCGGAAATATATGGGATCTGTAAGAATTCTTTACACCCTTTACATGCCTATCTAGCAGCTGCTGATGCTGGTTTGAGTTGCTGGGAAGCCGATCTGAGAATACCCTGTGCGCTTATTGTTGGAAGTGAAGCCTCAGGACCAGGATATGATGCTCATCAAATGGCGGATACCAAAATCAAAATTCCCATGCCGGGTGAAAGTGAATCATTAAATGCTGCTGTGGCAGCCAGTATCTTATTATTTGAAACCGTAAGGCAGAGGTCTACATGAAAATTCGCTCAATTACCAGTTTTTATGATCCAGGTACATTAAAAGCCGATTACACCCTGGAAATTTTATCTGCTCTGGCAAAAGAATGTAAACAAACCTGTAGCGCGAATGGATACGAAGTTCAGACAGTTCGGTTGGCCACCATTCCTTTTTCCCTTATAAAACCAGATGAAAATACTGATCAACTGATTTCACTGACAAAGGCAATGGAAATCAAAGCCAAAATGAATGGCTTTGATTATCTCTCTCTGGGACCTGCATTAATCGGTCAACCAGCGAGTTATGAATTAATTCCTGATCTTATTTCCGAGACAGATGCCACTTTTTTCAGTGGGGTTATAGCTGACCAGAGAAACGGTGTCAGTATCAAAGCAATCCAACAATGTGCAAAAATAATAACTCAAAATGCTGGCTTGGAAGAAAATGGTTTTGCAAATTTACGTTTCAGTGCTTTAGCCAACGTAAAACCCTTTGGTCCATTTTTTCCTGGATCCTATCACCAACCAGGGCAACCGCCTGCAATCAGTATTGCGATTGAAGGCGCGGATGAGGTAATCCTCGCATTCAGCAGCGCAAAGAACCTTTTAGAAGCTCGGAAAATACTCTTAGAAAACCTTGAACATCATGCCAATCAATTAGGTCTAATCTTCTCGGAATTATTAGCGGATCAAAAAGTAGTCCTCCAGGGATTTGATTTTTCAGTTGCACCTTTTCCTGAGGATGACTATTCACTAGGGGCAGCGATGGAGAGTCTGGGCGTTTCACCGTTAGGAAAACATGGATCACTGGCTGCAGCTGCATTTCTCACTGACACGTTGGATCGAGGAAATTGGGCTCGTTGTGGATTTAATGGCCTCATGTTGCCTTTATTAGAAGATTCACGTTTATCTCAAAGATCCATCGATCAGACGCTGACCATTAAAGATTTATTGATGTACTCAGCTGTCTGTGGAACAGGTTTGGATACAATCCCTATTCCCGGATCGACAACGTGTGAGCAAATTGAAGCATTACTGCTTGATATTGCAGCCCTTTCTGCCCGTTTGAAAAAACCTCTCACAGCCAGATTGATGCCTATTCCTGGTAAAGAAGCTGGAGAACTGACAAATTTCAATTTTGAATTTTTCTCGAATGGAAGAGTGATGGCAATTGATGCAAATGCACTGACAGGTTTTTTCAATGATGTTAACGAAGTATTCAAATTAAGACCAAGACAGATCGAGACAATTTAGTTATTATCGAATCTGTTTGAAATTTATGAGGATTAAATTTTTTTGACAATCCTCAAAGGTATCAAAATAAAGGCGGTCAGAAATTGGAATATTTGCCTGATCCAATAATTGAATAGAAAGTTGTCCGCTGCTATTCAAAGGTGTGTCGCCCAACGTAAACTCAAACCCTGATGGCCCGTACGGTGACGATTCTAGTGTCAGGCTGAGTAGATCAACCCGTTTTCCATTATAAGTTCCGCGTAACCAGACTCGAACACCCATCACCGGTCTTCCTTGTAAATCAAACACCTGACCAGCAACCCCAATCCAATTACAACCATAGTTTGGCTTGAATAATGTGCTTTCAATGGCATTGATATCATTCTGCAAAACAAATGCATAATAACCGCTAAAAGGCGTTTCTGTGGGTGCTACCGGAGTTATTTCAGGTACAGGGGTTCCATTGCTGTAATTTATTTTTTCCGTGGCGGTTGGCATGGGAGTTTCTGTAGGTTCTAACACTAGCTCTGAAGTAGCTGTTGGAAGTGAGACCAACGTTACACTGGCTTGTGTTGGATTTTCAAGCACTAATGCTTCAGGTAGATCATAGGGAGGAAATGGGTTAAATACTACTTTTGGATTTAAATAAATGGTTACCTGAAGTGCAATGATCACTACAATTAACACCATTATCAATCCTGTGAAAATATTTAAGATCAGATCCAAAATTTTTGTTTTCGATGTTTTTTGGTGCAATTCATACCTATCCATGATTCTGAATCCTAATTATGACTCATAATAATTGAGCTATTTTCTTTCTGATCCTTTAACCAGGCAATTAATGTAAACCTCTGTTTCTGAAGCAGGGCATCCTGGGTTAACTCACGATCTAATTCGTATTCCATTACCTGGACAATGTGATATCCATAAGTTGACTCAATTACCTGTGAATATTCTCCAGGTTGCAAGTTAAATACCGCTTCCTCAATTTGAGGGAGAACCAGGTAACCTCTTGGAAACCAACCTAACTCCCCTCCCGCGAGTTGGTCATATCCCCAGGCATAATAATCGAAATCAGCTCCATTTTGCAACTGATTGTAAATATCGTCCGCCAGAGTCTTACTGGAAACTAAGATTTGTCTGGCTCGTATTTGTTCGACCCTCGTAGGAACCTGACTTATGAGATTATCTCTCATCCAGGTTGCTTCAATTTGCAATCTATAAAGACGCTCAAAACTTTCTGGTGAATAATGATGATCCAGTAACCATTGTTGAAATTGATTTTCCCCAGCAGATTCCATGACCAGGTTTTCGAGTTTTCTGACGTAGGAATCCTGATCTAAATTAAATCCGGCTGTTCTGGCCCCCTGCGCTAATAACAGCGTATCAGTCATTGTTTCGAGAACAATTTCCCTTGCCTGATTTTCATCAACTTCTTTTTCAAGATTTGTAGCAGCTGTTAGGTATCGCTGAACTTCATCTTCAAAGTCACTTAACCAGATTCCTTCGTCGTTGATTGTCGCGATCATCGGTACGGATGGCGTCGGAACAAGAGTAGGTGACTCCTCTGGGACAACATTTGTTTCAGTACGGATTAATATACCTGGATCAGGAGTTAGATTATCAGGTGGTAATGGAGTTTGGATTGTATTACAACCTGTAAGAACCAAAAATGAAATAATGATAAAAAATAATTGCTGAATTGTGATTTTCATTTGGTTGATTATAATCCAAAAAAAAGCAGGTCGTGGGAAACCCACAACCTGCAATTTTGTTATTAATTTGGTTTAGTATTCCGGCATGGGAGGTCCAGCAGGAGCTTTATTCTCTTCTGGAACATCAGTGATCAAAGCCTCAGTCGTCAGGATCATAGCTGCAATAGAAGCAGCATTTTCCAGAGCGCCACGGGTCACTTTTGCGGGATCAATTACACCACATTTGACCATATCGCCATATTCGCTTGTGAGGACATCGTAACCAATCTGCATATTCTTGCCATCTTTTTGTGCTTTGCGTACATTTTCGATGATGACAGAACCTTCTTTACCAGCATTTTCGGTGATTCGGCGCATCGGAACTTCCAATGCTTTTCGAACAATATTGACACCGGTTTGCTCGTCATCATATTGCATCTTCAAATCTTCCAGTACATGAATCGCGTTGATCAATGCAACACCACCACCAGGCACGATACCTTCTTCTACAGCTGCTCTGGTAGCAGAAAGTGCATCTTCTACACGATGTTTCTTTTCTTTCAATTCAGTTTCAGTTGCAGCACCAACACGGATAATTGCAACACCACCAGCTAATTTAGCCAGACGTTCCTGCAATTTTTCGCGGTCATAATCACTGGTGGTTTTGTCAATTTCAACTTTGATCTGATCAATACGACCCTTGATCGCAGTTTCTTCACCTTTGCCACCCACGATTGTGGTGTTGTCTTTATCAGCAACCACTTTTTCAGCACGACCGAGGTCTGAGACTGTAGTGGTTTCTAATTTGCGACCAGTTTCTTCTGAAATTACCTGGGCACCTGTGAGGGTTGCAATATCCTGCAACATTGCTTTGCGGCGATCACCAAATCCAGGTGCTTTTACAGCCAGGACATTGATCATGCCACGGATTTTGTTGAGTACCAGGGTAGCCAGTGCTTCGCCATCGATATCTTCTGAGATGATTACCAGATCACGTTTTCCAACCTGAACCATTTTCTCGAGAACAGGCACGATATCTGCTGCTGCAGAGATCTTCTTGTCATGGATCAGAATGTAAGGTTCACTGATGACAGCTTCCATGTGTTCGGCATCGGTTACGAAATAAGGTGAAATGTAACCACGGTCAAACTGCATACCTTCAACATATTCCTGTTCGAATTCCAAACCTTTGGATTCCTCAACGGTAATAACGCCATCTTTTCCAACTTTGTCCATGACATCAGCGATTAATTCACCAATGGAACGATCCTGAGCGGAAATTGTTGCAACATTGGCGATTTCGTTCTTTTCACGAATTTCAATTGCCTGTGATTTGATTTCGTCGGCAACCATTTTGGCTGCTGCTTCAATACCACGTTTGAGTAACATTGGGTTAGCGCCTGCTGCCAGGGTTTTTAAACCTTCAGTTACGATGGCGTGTGCGAGAACGGTTGAGGTGGTTGTGCCATCACCGGCAATGTCATTTGTTTTTGTGGCTGCTTCTTTGAGCAGTTGGGCGCCCATATTTTCAAATGGGTCTTCTAATTCGATTTCTTTTGCTACGGTCACACCATCATGTGTAATGGTAGGTGATCCAAATTTGCGGTCCAAAGCCACATTGCGGCCTTTCGGACCTAAGGTGGTTGCAACTGCATTTGCTACTACATCAATACCATTGCGTAATTTACGTCGTGCTTCTTCTCCAAAAACCAATTGTTTTGCTGCCATATTTTTTTACTCCTGTTTTTATTCAATTACTCTTCAACAATTGCTAAAAGATCGCTTTCCCGTAAGATGAGCAATTTTTTGCCATCAACTTTAATCTCGGTTCCAGCATATTTTGCAAATAAGACGACATCACCTTCAACAACATCCATCTTAATGCGATCGCCATCTTCATCACGGTCACCAGGACCTACAGACAAAACTTTCCCCTTCTGGGGTTTTTCTTTTGCGGTTTCCGGTAGAACGATGCCACCAGCGGTAACTTCTTCTGCTTCTATCGGTTCGACCAATATTCGACTACCTAATGGTTTTAATTTCATGCGTACTTCCTCCTGCTTTTGCACAAAGGTAAAATTTTGGATTTTTAGCACTCTCTATACAAGAGTGCTAAACCGTTTCAAATCTTACCTGTGTTTAGGGTGAAAGTCAAGAGGAAAAAATGATTTCTTATAAAATTCTGATACAAATTTTAGATAGAAAAATCCATCGCATCGGTTGTATCCATTAACGAGTAATGCCATAAGAGGCACAAATCTCTTCACTTGTATTTACGATACTCATCACGCCATCATTATCTGCGAAATCTTTTCGGATTGAATCAAAGACCGTCAGGGCACGTTCACAATATCCCGTTCCATCCCGATGCATGGCAGCCAGAACCGAGCCATATGAGTAGTAATAGACAACCGTACTTTCAGTCAAAGGGAGCCCCACAATATCATAAGGGGGTACTTCCTCTTCTGGTGTATCTTCCGAACATTCCTGGCGGACAATACAACTTTCCAAAGCGGTGCATCCATCGATGGCACAGGCAAAGGCAGGAATCGAACCCTCATAATTTCGCGAACGAAAATAAACCAACCCTAATTGAGAATATACATATGGATCTTCAGGTGTAATCTCTAAAGCACGCATGACGTTTCTGGCAGCGATAAAGAACTCACCAATTTGACTGTACGTCCTGGCAATACCCAGGTATGGAATGGGGTCTGCCACTTTATTTTGTTGATTGATCTTGGCTGCCAGCGCAAAATATTCCAATGCATTATCATATTGCTTCAACTCACGGTAATTTACCCCAATGGATAAATGTATGAAAGTTAAATTCGGATTTATTTCTGCTGCCTTTTTATAGGCTTCAATGGCTTCACCATAACGACCGCCCTGTGATTCAAGCACAAACCCATAAACCCGATAAGCATCGAATGACGTTTCATCCATCGCTACAGCCCGTTCAGCAAAATCCAGGGCTTCGTTATATCGTAACTGACGCATATAAATTTCAGCCCGAAATGCCACTGCTAACACGTTATTGCTATCCAATTGCAATGCTTTTGCAGATGCCTGTTCAGCTTGAAAAACATAGTCATCCGACTCATCACCCGAATAAGCTGGGTTTGAATACCAATCATATGTTAATGAAAGAATCGCATAGGCAGTGCTATCTTCAGGGTTCAAAGCAATTGCTTTTTCTGCTGATTGAATAGCTTCTTCCAAACGTTGTTTTTTCTGTGCATCTGTAGTAAGTAAGTTAGATGAATAAGTTTGAATACGAGCCAATTCGGCCCAGATCGTTGAATTGTTGGGTTCAATTTCAACAGCCTTGCGAAAAGCTTCAACTGCTGCCGGTATATTTCCAGCCTGAAATTGAGTTTCACCTTCCAGTGCATATGAATTTGCAGTTCTGGTGGGCGTTGGTGTCGGTAAAAATGGTTTTTCAATATTTCCTGCATCGACTTCTCTCCACAAGAAAGCGCCAATTAAGATAAACAACAATAGAAAATAGATTCGAATTGAACTATTTTTTCGTTGTGGTCTAAACAGATGATTATCATCCGGGAGACGTATTCCCATTCATTAACCCTTTAAAATCAGATTGAAAAAACCTGATTATTCTTCTTCACTAATTCCAGTACATATATTAACAATTTCGCCTGCGTTATACACAGTAATTTCATCTCCGCTGACATTCTTAAGTAAAGCTTCTGAGATTTGTAATGCCTCAGAACATTCATCTGTGCGCGCCAAGGCAAGACCGTAGATCTGATAATATTGGGAGATCCTACCATAGTCCAGAGGTAAAGCTTGTACTGTGGCACCAGATTCGTTGGTTCCCCCTCGGATAACCAAACGCAACATATCAATCGCATTCGAATATTCAAAATTACGATAATACAAAACACCTAAATTTCCATAATAGTTCGAGTTCGTCGGATCATCAACGATTGCTTTTTCGGCGTATTGGATTGCAGTCGCATACGAACCCTGGGTCTGATAGACTCTTGAGAGGTAAACATCCGGCAAAGGATCAGATGGATTAAGTAGATCAGCTTCGGTAAAAGCTTGAACAGCCAAGTCATACTCTGCTACATCAGGATAATAATATACTCTTCCCAGGCGCATGTGCAATTCAGGAATGTATTTGTTAATGGCAACTGCAGCTGCATATTCCTGAACAGCTTCGCCGTAACTTCCCACTAATTCAAGAATGTATCCCCTTGCCCGGTGTGTCTCGAGCGAATTTGGACTCAAATCGCGGGCTTTTATTGAATTGGAAATCGCATTATCAATCACACCAATAATAGCAGTATTTGATTCGTACTGCAGTCCATAAACTTCTGCTATGTAGGCATATGGAACATGATTATTGGGATCCAACTCGATTGCCCGTTTGAGCGATGCAGTTCCATTTAAGTAATCACCGGACAATCCCTGTGCCCAACCACGCAAAGCATACGCCATTGCATTATTTTCATTTATCAATAATGCATTACTTGCCTGTTCCAGGGCTTCATCATATCGATTTAAGTAAATTAACAACCGCGCCAAAGAAATATAGTTGCCAGTGTTCGTAGAATCGGCTAGAATGGCCTGCCGATATGCTTCAATCGCCTGGGATAATTTTCCTTCATTTTCTAATGCCTGTGCATCAGTAACAAAAGATTCAGGTGCTCGGGTTGGTGTCGGTGTGGGAATAAAGAGCGGCGGAACATCCGCAATGACGACCTGGTTCACATAGATGCCAACACCAATCAAGATAACCAACAGAAAAATCCTGATCGGATTTCCACGCCGCTTGTGCTTATTCATGTTTAATCTTTTATTACTCAAATACATATTACCATCTTACCATTATCAATTTTTCTTCGTCAAGATGCATTGCATGAATTTTCTTCCTTATTAATGAATCTTAATTATTGGAAAACATCCAATGGGGTCAGGATATCAACCCCCAATCCTGCCAGCTAAATTCAAATCAATACCTCTACTTAAAATAACTACAACACTGAGCAATATTTACTTGCTATTCAATTATCCTCAGGCTAAAATCATCACATGAAATTTGACGTGTTCAGTCTATTTCCTTCCATATTTCATTCATATTTTGAAATTTCGATATTGCAAAAAGCAATAGAGAAAAATTTAATTAACATTGATCTTCATAATATTCGAGATTGGACATTTGATAAGCACCATGTCACCGATGATACACCTTATGGTGGTGGTGGGGGTATGGTCATGAAAGCAGAACCTATCTTCAGAGCAGTCGAGGATGTGTTCGGAGAAAATTCAAAAGTCCCGATTATTTTGATGTCACCACAAGGTCGACCTTTCACAACACAAATTGCCATTGAACTATCAAATCACCCACAAATAGGCATTTTGTGTGGACGCTACGAAGGAGTAGATGAAAG
Source organism: Anaerolineaceae bacterium (assembly GCA_019429225.1). Taxonomy (GTDB): domain Bacteria; phylum Chloroflexota; class Anaerolineae; order Anaerolineales; family Anaerolineaceae; genus UBA6170. Next base: position 131 of record JAHYJK010000050.1, on the reverse strand, counting down.
AGTGATTGAGCATCTCATTACCGATCAAATATCCATCGGGGATTTTGTCGTAACTGGCGGTGAATTGCCAGCACTGATGGTGATTGATGCTGTCGCCCGATTTATCCCCGGCGTTTTAGAGATCGGAAGAG
>JAHYJK010000049.1 GCA_019429225.1 Anaerolineaceae bacterium | reverse complement strand
CTTCTAATTGATAAGGGATTTCATGTTTCTGTGCACATTGCACCATTGCATCCACAACTTTTGGATCAGCTAACATGCCACCATCTTTCACTTTGATGGCTGGGCCTTTTCCCAATGCGACATCCATTTTAATACCACGCGGTGTATCACCGCTCATCGTGACGTCAGATGCAATTCCCAAATCAGGATCAATCGCATAAGCCGCGGTGGTTGCTCCACGCAATCCAACTTCTTCCTGCGTGCTGAATACAAAATATAATTCATGTGGACTATTCTTAACGTTTTTCAATGTCTCAATGAGTACAGCAGCGCAAACACGATCATCCATAGCTTTGGAAATTAATCGATTTCCTAAATCTTCAAAAGGACGATCAAATGCAGCAACATCACCTATTTTTATCGGGCAATCTTCAACGCTCGTTGCCCCAACATCAATGTACATTGCTTCAATGGCATGTACATGATTGGCATTATCAAGTCGTTCTCCTCCAATAACACCAGCGGTTCCATTCAGAAAACGAACCCGACTACCATAGCAGGTGTGGGGGCGTACACCGCCTATCGTGGTGAATCTGGCAAACCCATTCTTATCCACATGGGTAACCATGACACCGATCTCATCAATATGGGCAGAAAGCATTACTTTGAGACCCCCCTCTTTCTTTTCGCCTTTCTTAACGATCAAATTACCCATGGCATCAACACTGATTTCATCAGCGTACTTTTCTACCTCTGCACGAACCACCTCTCTAATCTTTGATTCATAACCTGATGGTCCAACCGTTTCTACCAATTTCTTTATCAATGATTTCATTCTATACTCCTGAAAGCGTTTATTTTATCAAATGACCAATTTTTCTTTTTATGAAGTTACCGATCAACGGACAATACATCCCTGTTAAATTTGGCGAGGCTGGCAAATATCAACTTCATGGTATTTTCCCAGTCCACTTTCCGGGCTATCAAAACTGCTGTATGAGCATAGCGACCAGGAACAGAAATGGATACGGAAGGAATGCCACCACGCTGCTTGTGAATGGCTCCTGCATCTGTTCCACCTTTACCTGGTTGCCGGAATTGATAAGGTATTTTGAATTCATCTCCAACCTTCACGAGGTGATTGATTAACCTTGGATCCGACAGAGTAGCGGCATCCAGTCGATAGATGGCTGGACCATGATTCAATTTAACATTGTAACGGCCATTTTCTTCCTCATCCCAAACCGGTAAATCATTGGCTGGTGTGGAATCCAGTACAAAGGCAACCTCTGGATTCATGGAGTAAGCCGCTATTCGCGCTCCACGCAATCCATTCTCCTCCTGAACGGTAAAGGCTGCCAATAACTCGATATTCTCGGGTGTATGTTTGACCAGCTCAATTAATATTGCCACGCCCAGGCGATCATCCAGCGCTTTTCCGACCAGACTGGGACCCCAGGTTTCAAAACGAGTAGCAAATGTTGCCCGATCACCAACCTTACATTTTTTCGAATTCCCAGGACCCACATCGATCCGCAGGCTATCCAGTGGAATTGGGTTTTTTCTTTCTTCGACAGTGGTCAAATGAATGGGTTTTGCCCCGATGACACCGGAAAGTTTTTCTTTTCCAACCAACACGGGTTTACCCACCAGCTGGCGATTATCGATGCCACCCACAATCTCGAATTTAAAAAGCCCTTCACCCTCATCATCCACCAGCATGAAGCCAACTTCGTCCATGTGGGCAGCGATCATTACGCGAACCGGATCACCCACTTTGGCTTTTTTAGTCACCAATACATTTCCCAACGCGTCAACGCGAATATCATCAGCGAATGCTTTAACTTCTTCCATAACAATACTGCGAACTTCACTCTCGTCTCCAGAAACAGAAACAGCATTGGAAAGCTTTTCCAGTAATTGAATTTGTTCTTCTCCGATCTCAGGGGTTTGACTTAAGATTTCATTATTCTTCATCTTTCACCTCATCCCAGGTTATCTTTTCCATAAAGTCAACCTCAAGTCGGACAATCGTCTCTGCTAACAGGCGTCCTGCCCGTTCCATATCTTTTAATGCAATCATTTCTACCGGTGTGTGCATATACCTCAACGGAATTCCTATGACCATCGTCGGGAAACCTCCTGCCACGACCTGCATGGCATAGGCATCCGTTCCTGAATGCCTGGGAACATATTCTTTTTGATAAGGAATCTCCAGTTGTTCAGCCACATCCAGGAATTTCTTGTGGATATAGGGGTGCGCATTCGGTCCCCAAGCCAGTGTCGGTCCTTTGGATAGCCCGACAGTACGCCAATCGTTTGCGCCAGGTCCTTTGGCAAATGTCACATCAATCGCTATCGCAACCGTCGGATTGATTTCAAAAGGAGAGGTTAAACCACCACCTAATGTCTCTTCTTCCTGCACCGTTGCAACAGCCCAAACATCCCATGTGTGAACCATGTGCTGTAATTCCTGCAAGCAATATGTGATGGCAGCCACTGAAATACGATTATCCAGGCTGTGTCCTACAATTGTTTTTCCGGAAAGCTCCAATGGTTCCTGAGCAAATGAAGCCAGGTCACCAATTCTGACCAGCTCATTCACCTCATCCTCTTCTAATCCGGTATCGATGAAGAGATGATCCATAGCAACCGATTTACCTCTTTGGGAAGGATCAAGCAAATAGTCAGGTGGTTGCACCACCAATCCCGGTATATCTCTGCGGCTGTGAACAGTAACCCGCAAACCAGGCAAGATTCTGGGGTCTACCCCGCCCACCTGGGTAAACCGTAACAAACCATCGGTTATGCCTGTGACCATCAAACCGATGGCATCCATATGGGCAGCCAGCAATATACTCGGTCGCGGTTCTGTTCCTGTACCGCGCCGTAAGGCGTGCAGACTGCCGATAGGACTGACACTGATTTCATCTACCAATGGTTCCCAGGCCGCCCTGATCACTTCGCGTGCAGGGGCTTCATACCCGGAAAGGCCAGGTAGCGAGATCAGTTGTTTAAGTGTTTCTTTGAGTTCTGTCATAAGCCTTCCTTTTAATTCATATTGATCCTTAAATCAAGGATTATTTTCATTCTCAGGTGTATTCGTAATCGTTGGAGCCGGAGTCGGTGGTGGAATCGTCTCGGTAGGTGGTGGAATCGTCTCGGTAGGTGGTGGCAATGAATGAGTTTCGGTCGGAGGTACTTCCGTCTCTGTAATGGTTGCTGTCGTTGTGACCGTTCTGGTTCGGGTTGCAAAAGGTGTAAAAGTCACCGTAGGCGTCCAGGTTTCAGTAACCGTAGACGTTGATGTTGCCGAAGGAAAAACGACTGGAGAAGGGAGGGTCAAAGGTGGTGCACTGGTATATGTAACTGTCGCTGTTTTTGTAATGGTTGGGGTGTTTGTGGGTTGATTCACCTGATTTCCAACCTGCAGAAAAATAATGCCAACACAATAACAGGCAACCGATGCAACAATAATGGTTACTAAAATCGATCGTGTTCTTGTGTTTTGTTTTGATTTCAAAGCCATTTTTTTCTGTTCTCCCAAATCCTAACACGACGCCACTCCTCTGGCAAGGTTCTTAAATCTACCAACCAGATTCTTTCAGAGGTAATACGATTTTAACTCATTAACCTGAATCGATTTCAATATTTGGGTATCGATCTTGAGTTTGTCCGGTTACTTTGATTTTGTTTTTTGTTGAACCAGACTGATTTCCTGTTTTACCGCCAGATACAGACTTTCTGCCCTTAAATCCTCGATGGAATAACAGGGGGATAGTAAGTTGTCTGCCAATGCCTGTGCCAGTCCACGATCAAACGCTGAATGTTCCAGGTTAATGACGACACTATGGACATGCTCTTCAGCAATCATGCGGGCAATCTGATATGCTTCAGCCAATGGCCCTAATTTGTTTCCCATGGCGACATTACCGGCACCATCGGTTAATAAAACCATCATGGGCAAAACATCCGGCATGGTAATTTTTTCGCGCATCAGAACTTCGTAAGCCAGGCGCATACCTGCAGATAGAGGCGTCTTACCACCTACCGGGATATCCTGTAAGGCTCGTTTTGCCATCATCACAGAATTGGTCGGTGATAATACTAATGTTGCCCGGTCTTTTTGAAATACAATCATCCCCACCCGATCACGGCGCTGGTACGCATCATTTAATAAGGAAAGAATGGCACCTTTTGCTGCTGCCATGCGTTCAGCCACCGCCATCGACCAGGAAGCATCCACCACAAACAGGATCAGATTCGCTGTTCTTCGCACCCTGATCTTGCGCATGTAATCCTGGGGTTGAATAGCAAAAGCCACCTTTTTCCGTTGTTCAATCCTGCGATTCTGGAAGGGAGCTGCAGCTCGAATAGTGGCATCAAACGCCAGATCATCAGCTTTTCCCATGGATGGCTTCGATTGTGTGTAACGCCCCCGTTTTCGTTGGGTGCGCGTCATCGATCGACGACCAGCCCGTTGGCGCATGATTTTATCGAGTGGGGTGTTTAATCTGCGCGGCGCAAAGGCTGAACCGGTTTTGATGGTTTGTCCACCTTCCCACCAATTGGAATTCGCATTTTGAAATACAGAGGATGGATCAGGTACCGCATCCCCCATATCTGGAATTTCAGTGGTTGTCTCTCCCCCGCTTAAGTTTTTTTTTCCGCTTTTGGTTTGGAATCCTGGTTCGGATCGGGTTCCATTTCTTCGTCATCATTACCAGCAGCGCGACCACCACTTAATTGCTCAATCCGATCCCGTAATTCTTCCATGGTGGCAATTTCTTTTTCAAATGGTCCCCGTTTCATTCGATGAGGTAATGCTAATTCTGCGGCTTTGGCAATATCCAATTCCGTGATCGAAGTGCGTCCTTCAAAGGCGGCCTGTGCTCTGGCTGCTTTTAAAATCACCAGATCAGGTCGATGGCCATCCACCCCTAATGAAGCAGTCAGCGAAGCAATGGTGATTAAATCACGACTGCTATGTTTGACTTTTGGAAGCAATCTTCGGGCAACTTCAATCTGTTCGGACAGAGCAATTTCATCCGGTTGGAACATTTCCCGGAAGCCTTCCGGATCAACCTCAAAAGCCATATTTCGCTCCATGATCAAGACCCGTTCACGTCTATCCAAAATTCCATGAATTTCCACCGATAAAGCAAATCGATCCAGAAGTTGTGGGCGTAAATCACCTTCTTCCGGGTTCATGGTCCCTACCAGAATGAACCGAGCAGGATGAACAAAGGAGATACCTTCGCGCTCAACAATGTTCATGCCCATGGCTGCGGAGTCCAAGAGAACATCCACCACATGGTCATCCAGCAAATTAACTTCATCGATGTATAACAGGCCACGATTTGCGGCTGCCAGAACACCAGGTTCAAAGCTGCGTTCACCTTTTTGTATTGCACGTTCGATATCCAACGTCCCTACCACCCGATCTTCTGTAGCTGAAACGGGTAAGTTGATAAAGGCAGTGGGTTTGATCGTAACCGGTAATTGTTCCCCTTTTTCATGGCGATCTTTACATTCTGTACACCAGGTATTGGGGGTATCCGGATCACAACCAAAGCGGCAATCCGATACTGCTTTGACCATCGGTAACAAAGCCGCCAATCCTCGGGCTGCCGTTGACTTGGCAGTACCACGTTCACCACGAATTAATACACCACCGATTCTCGGATCAATGGCGTTCAGAATCAAGGCTCGTTTCATGCGTTCCTGACCTACAATCGCGGTAAATGGGTATATTTGTGGCATTTTTCTTTCCTTTATTGTTGTTATTTAAAGGCTTTTTGAAGCCTAAGGGTTAGTTTACCATTACAGGTCATCAGAGACAACCTGTCAGCCCCCAAAAAATTATACACCTGATTATTGCTTGCATAATTACCCATGATAAATCAGTTGAAAATAAAAAAAACCTGACAGGAGTTAATGGTAATCAAGGTAAAATAAAGTTATGATTCCAAATCTTGAAACCATCGGTCGCTGGATTGTCATTCTGGGTCTGGTTGTTACTATTATTGGTGGCGGCATTTGGTTGATATCCCGAATAACAGGCTGGGAAAAGTTTCCAGGAACCATTAAATGGCAAAGTGGGAACTTTACCTGTCTGGTTCCATTATTAGGTTCCATCATTTTAAGCATCGTATTAACGCTGGTTCTAAATTTATTGGCTAGATGGTTTACTCGTTAATTTGAAGATCGAACCTAAGCCTATTTAGATGATTATTCGAAAGTCATGATACGAGTCAAATTTTATGAACAAGTCCTACTTTAACCGGGCAAAAACACGCAAACTGCTTGCTTTTCTTTTTCCTGTACAACCAGGTGTACCCGATTATTTACGTGCTAATATTCGGCATTTGATTTGGGATATTGGCTGGTGGGGACTACTCAACGGCAGCACGCTGTCTTTTATGACCATTTATGCTGCAAGAATCGGTGCAAACACCAGCCAGATTGGTTTACTGACTGCCATGCCAGCTGCAATCAACTTAATCCTTGCTTTGCCAGCTGGTAGTTGGTTAAAAACCAGACCAATTGATAAGTCTGTTTTCTGGAGTGCTGTTCTCCAGCGATCTTTTTATTTCCTGATGATTTTATTGCCCTGGTTATTGAGTGACAATCTGCAAATCTGGATGCTCATACTTTTCACCTTACTGATGGGCATCCCTGGATCCGCTATTGCGGTGGGGTTTAATGTTCTCTTTGCCGGAGCAATTCCAGCTCGATATCGTGGAGTCGTTGCAGGTAGACGTAATGCAGTTTTTGCCATTACCTCGATTATATCGACATTAGGATGTGGACAAATTCTAACCGTTTTACCGTTCCCATTAAATTATCAGGTTGTATTCGCCATTGGATTTTTTGGCGCATTAATGAGTGTTGTGCACTTAAAATTTGTCCATCCAGTAGCAGACAAGTATGAGACTGAAATTGCTACTCCTTCTGTCAGTATGAAGGAATTTGAACAGAAAGCAAAAGGTTTTTTGAACAACATCTGGTTCGAAATAAGTCGAAAACTTCATTTTGAAATTCTTCATGGAGCCTTTGCCCGATCGATTGGATTATTAACTTTCTTCCATATGGCTCATTATCTGGCTATTCCCATTTTTCCGGTGTTCACGGTCAATGTTCTGGGATTGTCAGATAGTGTACTCAGTTTAGGAACTGCGCTTTTTTACGTCACCATGTTTTTTGGTTCAACACAGGTAGGAAAGTTAACCTTTTTATTGGGAAATAAGAAACTGACTGGCATTGGTATATGTATGTTAGGTCTATACCCTGCCTTTCTCTCATTTGCCGAAGGAGCTTTCCTTTATTACCTGGCATCTTTCCTGGGTGGTTTTGCCTGGGCTTTGGTGAATGCCGCCATGATAAATTATTTGTTGGACAAAGTTCCACCCTCCGAGCGGACTGGATATCTCGCCTGGTTTATTTTGGGAGCTAACGCCGCCATTCTGATCGGCACACTGGTTGGCCCGATCATTGGCAACGCGATAGGTTTATCCGTTGCTCTATTATTGTTTGCCATTTTACGAACAACATCAGGTCTCGCATTGCTAAAATGGGGTTAACTTATTACTTTGTGGTTGATTAATCTCGTTATTTCTTAATTGCTTAGATAAAAGAAAGTAAAACAAAATACTGATAAATCCAGCTGCACCAGCTGCAAACCAGGGCGCATGCGGCGAAATTGTATCGCTTAATATTCCGCCTGTTAATGGGCCAATTCCACTGGCAAATCCCCATGTCATGCCATGAATACTCATATAGCGACCACGTTTATCCGCAGGCGCCAGATTGGCTGAAAAAGTTGTGGCAGTCGGCACCATAATCAACTCGCCAGTCGTCATCACAACCATTGCCAGCCAGAATGTCCAAAAACCTGCGCCAAATCCAATCATGATCGCTGCCAATCCATAGAAGAACGCACCCAGGGCAATCATCTGGATGGGCCTTCTCTTTTTCGTCCAACGGGTGACAAACATTTGCAAGGTCACAACCATGATTGCATTTGTCGCTGGAATAAATCCATATAGGCTTTCCGGAACCCCATAATTTTGCTTGGCATAGACTGCTAATAATACCCAGATCATCGAAGCTGTAATGGTCGTGAGTGTGAAAGTCAGGTTGAATTGGATGAATGGCTTATCTCTCAATATTTGACCATAGCCACCGAAACGCTCTTTTATTTTTTCGATCCCGACTTGCACAGGTAACGTTTCCCTGGCTTTGATTGCCAGTAATAAACTATACGCAATCAATCCGGTAGCTGCCAGATAGAAAGCCAGTGAATAAGAAGCCGATGTAACAAATCCACCAATCGCTGGACCAAGCGCTATCCCCAGATTGTTGCTCATCCGCAGTAAGGAGTATCCATCACTTCGTTTTTGGGGCGGCAACATATCCGCCATCATGGCATCCGAACCAACCTGGTATAGGGGATGAAATGCACCGCGTAAAGCCATCAATACCACAAAGGCAGGCAAACTATCCGCCATACTCATTAAAATATAACAGGCACCATTTCCAACCAGGCTGATCACCATTACCCATTTTCTACCCAGACGATCAACCACCGGACCTGCTATAAATGAAAATAACAAACTGGTAACCGAATTAACAGTCATCAGACTGGTCACAACCGCTAAGGAAACCACCAGTGTCTCACTGACGTAAATCATCAGAAACGGCCAGATCATGCTGGAGCCTAAAGTACTGATGAGCATGCCAAACGCCATCAGCCAGAATTGTCCAGGATACTCTTGCTTTGTTCGACGAATTGTTGCTAACATGCCTGCTCCTGAGGTAGAAAGCAATCGTCTCTCCATGCCCTTAACTCGGATCGGCTTTGCTTAATTTCAATGGAAAATCAACCGGATTTTAACACGCTCAACCAAAATGCAACAGGTATCTCTTGCAGAAGGAAAAAGTTGCTTGTGGTAAAATTCAAACATCATCTTGGATAAGGAGTGAACATGGTTAGTCAGGATTTATTAGATATATTGCGTTGCCCGGCTTGTGTACGTGAAAAAGAAGGGTTACTTGAACTGGTAAAAGATACCTGGCTTGTTTGTCAGGACTGTGATCGTAAATACCCTATCGTAGACGATATCCCGGTGATGTTAATCGATGAGGGTGATAAATGGATTGCCACCAAGAAAGAAGATTTGCCAGTACCCCCTCCACCCATGAGTTAATTAATAATTAGGAGACAGCATCTGGTGTTGGAAGTAATTCATTATGAATATCCAGCTCACATGATAAGTAAAGTATGGATCAAAATAAAGGTACCGAACAAAAAAAACATTCTAATTTTCGCCTGGATAAAACCAATATTATTATCCTGGTGGTTTTTGTAGTTCTATCCATTGTTTCAGCATTTTTCGTTTTTAACCTGGCAAAAAATATCATTTCAACCTGGACAATGACCAATTTGGAAGGCTTACCTGTCTCAACCCAGGGAACAAAGGTTGCCCCTAATAACAATGAGGAAACAGACCCTCTGACGGAATTAGCCATTAATCCGATCGATATTGAAATGCCTGAACCCTGGGACGGCGTCAGTCGTGTGACCGTGCTATTAATGGGTCTTGATTATCGTGATTGGGCAGCTGGTGAGATCCCACGCACGGATACCATGATGGTATTGACAATCGATCCGGTGACAAAAGAGGCGGCCATGCTTTCTATCCCGCGCGATATGTGGGTTAATATCCCTGGGTTCGAATATAGCCGTATTAACACTGCCTATTATTTAGGGGAATTATGGAAACTTCCTGGTGGTGGCCCAGCATTAGCCACACAAACAGTGGAAGAATTCCTGGGTGTACCAATCGATTATTTCGCCCAGGTGGATTTTACAGCGTTTGTTCGCTTGATCGATGAGATCAAAGGTGTTCCAGTTACGCCTAAAATGGATGTCCGTCTTGTTCCGATAGGTGGTGGGTACAAACAGACATTGGAGGCAGGAAAAACTTATACACTGGATGGTACGCTGGCATTGGCATATGCCCGTGCGCGTTACACCGAAGGTGGAGATTTTGACCGCGCAGCCAGACAGCAGGAAGTTGTTTACGCCATTCGGGATAGAATACTGAAATTCTCCATGTGGCCAACATTGATTGCCAAAGCCCCCATTCTCTACCAGGAATTATCGTCGGGTATTAACACCAATATGCGTTTTGAAGATGCGCTCCGTCTGGCATCCCTGGCGCTGGAAATTGACCGAAGCCTGATTAAATCCTTCATCATTGATGCATCTTATGTGGAATTTGGCTCATCTCCTGATGACCAGGATATTTTAAGACCCATTCCCGATAAAATCCGTTTACTACGGGATGAAGTCTTCCGCACAGGTGGTCCATTAAGTCCAGTGGCTATTCAATCACAAGCAGGTGGGGAACCAGTTGATATTTATGATCTGGTAAAAATTGAAAACGCCCGTGTTTCAGTGCAAAATGCAAGTTGGTATACCGGGTTGGCTGGCGAGACCGCCACATACCTGAAATTAAAAGGCTTCAATATCATAGAAGAAACAAATGCTCAGGCATCTGATATCACCAGTATTACCCTTTATAATGCGAAGCCATACGCCATTCAGGCTTTATTTAAGATGTATGAAGATGCTGGGTTAGGAAAACCAAGACTGACCAATCGATTTGATCCTGCTTCTGCTGTGGATGTTGTCATCATCCTGGGCAATGATTGGGCTAATTATGTCAGTAGTAATCCATTGCCTGTTGAATAATCTGTAATCGTAATCGTTACAAAAATCCCCACTTGCGTGGGGGTTTTTCTTTAGTTATCGTTTACCGAGGGCTCCACAGTATATCGCCCATAATTCCTGCCCATCCAGTTTAAGCACTTCATTTAACTGATCATCATCGAAGGCTGCCATGGCACAAACCCCGCAATTAATTGCTTCAGCAGCCAGATAAAGGTTCTGACAAACGTGGCCTGCATCCAGGTGTAAATAACGATATCCACGTTCTCCATAACGCCAATACATTCTTTCAGTCACAGCTACCCAGATGAATGTTACCGCACTATTGGTCACCTGATTTTGTTGCAGGCAGGCTTCAGCTACTTTTTCTGCAATATCCTCATTCATGTCCATTGGTAACAAAGCATGTTCCAAACTGATATAGCGATATAGTCCTGACTTGATTCCTTCAACCTGATTAATCACCAGATAGGTCTCAAATGCATGTCGAGCACCGGCAGAAGGAACAGTTCGGAAAGTTACCGGCCGATTCGTAACAGATTTTACACCCTGCGTGGTCCACAATAGAAACGACAGTTCTTCCTGGGTTAATGTCTGCTCCTGATAATTCCTTAAGGTAGTGCGCTGATCGATGGCTCGACGCAGGTCCATTGGATACGCAGGCAAAGTTTCTGGATCAGGCAGTGAAATCAATTCAGACGTTGGGTCATAGGATAATTCCAAAGCAGGTTGTGGTACACCCTGACGTTGTAATGATTCCGATAAATATTTATATTTTGTTTTTTCCAAAAATTCTTTTCCAATTCCGTCAGTCATGATTTTCTCCTTTACATCTTATTTCTTTTATGTTTTCTTTCTATTTATTTTTCTCATGAAATATCTTACCAATACAGTAAAATCTTCAACCCGAAAAACCAACAAAGATATAGCAAAAATTCCGCCGCCCGCAAATGCACCAGTCACAATTATTAATCCATTCGACAAATTTGTGAAATCAACCAGCCACCATATTGCAATTCCCATCAATGTAACCGATAAAAGAACCTTCCAAAGCAATTGGAATATCTTTCTTCCTTCCAGACCATTCAATCGCTTACGCAATATGATCAGTAAAACAATGGATTCCAGACCGGTAGCCAGACTATTCGCCAGCGCTAAACCACCAATCGCCAACCAGCCAATCCGTAAAAACACGGGGCCTAAAATTAGGCTAAGTGCAATATTTAAACTCATCGCAATGACGCCAACTAAAACTGGTGTGCGTGTGTCTTTCATGGCATAAAACGCCCGGCTGAGAATTTCTACTGCACTATGGCCAACCAGCCCTACTGTATACCACAACAAAGCCCAGGCAACTAATTCAGTTGATTCTGTCGTAAAAGTCGTTCCATTTTCATACAATACCTTAATTAATGGAAATCGTAGAAGGATCATGCCCACTGCTGCAGGAATGGAAAGCATGAAAACTGCTCTCAATGCCGTAGAAAGTGAATTTCTCATTTCATCCAATTTACCCAGGGCTGCCTGTGCAGAGAAAGTGGGTAAGGAAGCTGTGGCAATTGCCTGGGCAATCAACATCAACGGCATCAACATCAACGTAAATCCATATGTCAGGCCGGTGACACTACCTTCCGAATAACGTGATGCCAGATTGGTGTTCACCAAAAAATTGAGCTGAACCACAGCCACACCAGCCAGTCGCGGTAACATCAAAATCCCAACCTGTCTGACGGATGGATTATCAAGTCCAAAAATTGGCCAATAATTTCCACCCAGCCTGATTAATTTTGGCAACTGCACCAGCAAATGTAAACTTGCTCCCAGAACCACACCCCAGGCCAAACCAAAAATACCCATGCTGGGAGATAAAAATACAACTCCAAAAATCATTCCCAATGAATACATGGATGGTGCCAGGGCTGGGAATAAGAAACTCTGATGAGCGTTTAATATACCCATCATCAGACCTGATATGCTGAATATCACGGTTGAAGGCAATATGATCCTCAGTAATTGGACAGTCAATTGGAACTTTTCAGGATCATTTACAAACCCTGGCGCCAGGATGTATCGCACAACCTGCGGAGCAAATATGGCTGCTAAAATGGCTAAAGCACTGATAATCAGCAAGACTAAATTGATGATCGATGATGCTAATTTCCATGCATTTTCTTTTTGTTTTTGTACTAAAAATGTTGAAAATGTAGGAATGAAAGCAGATGCCAATGCTCCACCCGCTACCAGATTGAATAAAACTTCGGATACACGGTTAGCCGCCCAAAAAGCCTCATTTTCCATCCCGGTTCCAAATGCTCTGAGGATCACCACCCCTTTCGCCAGATTGATTACACTGCTTAGAACATATGCAACCATAACAGTTCCAGCAGCCAGAGCAATTTGACGATTTGCTGATAGTGAAGGGGAATTGGGGGATTCCATCAACGAGATTATAGCCCATTTCTCCGATAAATATATTTTCCATTCGATCTTTATTTGACAATTCACAATCCTACTGCTATATTATTGCTTAGATAGAAGCAAGTCGTTTTACAGAAGAAGTTTTAATGGATATCTGTCTGCGGAGCTATTATTCCAAAAGCAATATTCCCACTTCAGACAAAAACACAAAGCTTCCCCAATCAATAGTTTTTTTTAGGAGGATTTTCATGTCTGAACGTATTCAAGGAACCGTCAAATGGTTCAACGAGACTAAGGGTTTTGGTTTCATCGCCCGTGAGAACGGCCCGGATGTCTTTGTCCATTATTCTGCCATTCAAACAACTGGTTTTCGCAAATTAGTTGAAGGACAACAAGTTGAATTCAACATTGAAGATGGTCCAAAAGGCCCGCAGGCTACACAGGTAACACTCGTATAAATAACCTAGGCCAAAAAACAAAAAAACCCTTGCATAAAAAGCAGGGGTTTTTTTATACCAATTGCAGTCATTTGCACTTCAATTTCAGAACAGCTATACTAATATAAGGAGATATTCGATCGATGATACCCTTACGAGATACAGTTCAATCCCGTACATTCCCAATCATTACCTGGATAATCATCATCATCAATACGTTTGTTTTTCTTTATGAGGTGCGACTACCAGCCATTGATCTTGCAAATTTCATTGATGAGTTTGGTTTAATTCCATCAAGATTGGATCTTTTCTCACCATCAACCTGGACTCCGCTTGTCACTCATATGTTTTTGCATGGCGGTTGGATGCATTTCCTCAGTAATATGTGGGTTTTATTTATTTTTGGGGACAATGTTGAAGATCGCATCGGCAGCACAAAATTTATACTCTTTTATCTAATTGGAGGAGCCAGTGCTGGTATCGTGCAATCGATTTTTGGTTCCGCAGATATTCCTTCCGTCGGTGCCAGTGGTGCAATCGCAGCAGTTTTAGGTGCTTATTTTTTATTCTTTCCGACAGCCAGGGTACTGACTCTTATCCCGGTGTTTATATTTCCCTGGTTTGTAAGGATTCCTGCCCTCATTTACCTTGGCTTATGGTTTTTCACCCAATTATGGTCAGGGTTGATTTCGATGACAGGAGCTGATGGCGTTTCAATGGGGGGTGTTGCCTGGTGGGCACACATCGGTGGTTTTCTGGTTGGTTTGTTTATGGCAATCCCAACCAATCTTTCAACCAGAAAAAAGACTACAAGTTTTGGATACTAGTTAAATTGAATTGGTTCTTATTCAAAATGAAAGGAAAAAATGATGAACAATTTTGTAAAAATTAATATTAATACAGCAACGCTGGATGAATTGATGACCGTTCAAGGTATTGGGCTTGCTATGGCACAGAGAATTATTGATAATCGTCCATTTTCAGATTTAGATGACCTACGGCGCGTTCCAGGAATTGGTGAAAATTCACTTGAACAAATAAAACAATTTCTCACCTATCAATCCTCTGAACTACCAGCTGATTTCCAATCCTTTGTCGATTCGATCCGGGACGAAACCAAATCTGAACCTTTTAAAGTTGAGCACACCTTTGATGATAAATTGGTTGACATTGAACAAGCGCTTATTGAAGAAAATCCGGATGAAATTTCCAGGTTGGAAAAAGTAATTGATGAATCATCCGTAGAAACTGAACATGATGATAATTTTGCTTCAAAAGGAGTTTCTGAACAAGAGATTATTGAAGCAGAAGTTAAAATTTTAGAAGAGCAACCAGAAGAAGGGGTGGAAACAGTGAACGAAACCCATACCAAAGAAGTAGAAATCGAAACGAACGAAGATCTTCCTGAGCAGGAACGTAGCACTGAGACGATATCACCAGCAAGAACAGTAGATAGTGAAGACTCGGTTGTGCCTGAAAAAGAGGTCTCGTATGAAATCCATACTGAAAAGCAACCTGAAAAAAGTCCATCCGAAGAAATGATTACCCGATCTCAATTAATATGGAGCCTCTTAGGTACTGCCATTTTCTCAATTCTTCTTACCGTACTGATCACGCTGGGAATACTCTCAGCCACGAATGGAGGTTTACGCTATGCGACTGTTTCAGAAGCAAGTCGGTTAGAAAATCAAATCACCTTGCTGAATGATCTCACAACTACGATGCAAACTGATATTCAAGGAATCAGAACCCGATTAGATGCTTTGGAGACAGTTGCAGGTAGAGTAAGTGTTCTCGAAGATCGCGCCGATACAATGGAAGAGGACATTGGCATTATTCAAACTTCCATAAAAGAAATTTCTGAAACATTGACAATTGTTCAGGATGAAATTATTGCCTTACAGGAATCTGCTAAAAAATCGGAAGATTTCCGGTCCGGATTATTACAGCTCTTGCTTGAAATAGAAGGACAGGCAGAAGAAGGGAAATAAAGGAAAATGACAGAACAAAACACAAAACCCTCGTTCTTTGTACGTTTTTTCAAGGTGCTTTTACGATTGATCTTGACGCTCCTGTTTGGCATTATTCTCGGTGCAGCATTGTATTTTGGTTTTCAATTTGCTTACCAGGAACTTGTCATCCCCACGCAGCAAAATGCAACCGATCTACAAAACCTGAATACACGAATCAATCAGCAGTGGGATCTGTTGCAGGAAAAAAATAAAGAACTCGAAGATCGTTTGTCGGAAATGGAATCTGACCAGAAAAATACAACTGACAAAATTTCAGAATTGATCACAGATATTGAGCAAATCTCAGCAGATCTCGATGCTTATCAAATGCAACAGGAAGATTTAACCACACAAATCGAAAACATCGATCAATCGATTGTTGATTTAATGGATCAAAACAAAGATCTTAATGCCCAAAACGAAGATTTAATAGCATCCATTGAAGATCTGGAAGTTGAAAAGAAACTTCAACAGGTCTATCAGGATTTGCAGCTATTCAAAGTACTGCTACAGGTCAACCGTAGCCGTTTATTCCTCGTACAGGATAATTATGGCCTGGCAAAACAGGAATTAGAATTGGCAAATGAATTATTAAACGCTCTTATGCTCACAGCTACAGAAGCGCAAGAAAACGAGATTTTGCTTTGGGATGCACGCTTGAATCTAGCAATTGGCCATTTACCAGATAATCCCATATTAGCCAATGATGATCTCGAAATTCTGTGGTCAATGATGGCAAATGGATTTACAAGTCCAGATGATATTGAAGTGCTCGAAAATACAGAGGAAAACGACTTAAATTCAACTTCTCAATCATCAGATACTGCCACTGCCACACCAACCCCAAAACCTTAAGGAGGTTATATGGAAAATGACGAGTTAATTAAAAAAGAAGACGAAAATAAATTAGCGTTTGAACAGGGTCAAATTGACGAAAACGCCCAGGACACTATGTATGAACAATCCGAAGAATCAGTAGATGAGATTGACGAGCCCCAGGATACCGTTATAGAAGAACCATCAGATCTTCACATACCTCCTGTTATACAAGAACCACCAGAGGTGAAGAAATTGCCAAATTGGCTTCGTAAAGGTTTGATTTTCACTGGAGTAGGTATACTGCTGCTTCTTATTGGGTACTTGATATCCTTCTATACGAACACAGTTCCTACACAGAAAGCATATCAAACTGTTGTGCAAGATTTGAACAATATAGAAAATGAGATGAACAATTTACAAGCTCAATTTGACCAGACAAGTAGCGATTTACAGGAAACACAGAACAATCTTGATCGATTACGACAGGATTATCAAACACTCGAGCAAAATTACCAGCAGTTAATTGCCAATAGCGAATTTAATCAAACGCTGATTGACATGAAATATGAAATTAGTCTGGCCAGATTTGCTTTATTGAACAAAGACTCGCTCAGTGCACGTCAGGCAATCAGTCTTGCACGAGAACAATTTGAAAAAATAGAAAATTTAATGGATTCAGATATCTCAACTGGAATTCAGAATCGCTTGGAAGATATTCAAAGATTAGTGAGGACTGATCCAGGAAAAGCACTGGATGAACTACGCACCCTCAGTGAAAATCTGGAAAGAATTCCACTAAAATAGGATGTAAAAAAATATAAAAACGGCTGGGCGGTCTGAACCCAGCCGTATTCGTATATCACATTTTTAATATCTCAAAAAGGCGCCTATGCTTCCTGCTTTTTCAAATTCAGGTTGACTGTGAACCACATCCACCTCTCCACCATTTTTCAGGGTCAGGCTTACTGCAGTAGCGATCACATCTGAAATACCAATCGCCTCAGAATTGCATTGTTTACAGACGATTTCGGATAAGGAAGTAATCGTATTACATTGTGGGCAACGAAAACCCTGAGCTTGAAAGCCATATTGGATAACCAGGGTCTGGATTCTACCTTCATTGACTGCTTTAAGAGTTGGTTCAAGTCCAATAATCGCACCAGCTTGTTTGGATGCCTGGGTAATTAATTTTTCAATTAATAAAATTTCCCTTTCTTTTTCAGCTTTCTTTCCAATTTCAAGCGCTTTATTTAGAATCTCCTGGTGCGAAGCCGTCATGGACCCGGGGAAAGTTCCTACAATCAGGCTTTGCCACATTTTTGGTAAATAGCTTCTAAAAAGTGCTATGTTATCATCCGTACCACTTAATAATATCCTGCGGATGTGTTTTTCTTCAAAAAACTTTGTAGAGAAGTCAATAACTTCTCTCATATTACGCTCAATCGTCTCTTCCACTCCTCGTGTTTGTGAGGCGATACCACCACGCATACCTGTTACTCCGCTGCCGCCTTTTTTTACCTGACGGACAGACGCCCCCAATACACCTTCCTGTTCAACAAGCTGCCCCAAATGAAAATGGAATAAACGAGCACCCTGTTTATCAATCAACACCACACTGTATCCTCCATAGCTATCTAATAGTCCAGCTAATGGACGAACATTGGGACGTATTCCAATATGTATCAGGTCTGGAACCGGGACAGCCAGTGGAAATACTTTGAAAAACTGCTTACTTTGGTCAGAAAAAATGACAACACTTCTTCCAGCCCAATCATATTCAGTATCAAAATACTCTTCAATTTTTTTTACATCTGCCGCCAATTCGACTGACTTTAACATATTTCGCAATCGTAATCGGTAAGAATCCGCATTCCCCATGGTTGGATCCGTATTTAAATATATGGTCAACATCGATTGCTGCGCCTGGTGATCAACCAATTCTCGCAGATCTTTTTCAGTAAACATATTACCTCCTATACTGATGTTAAAACCAAACCTTTACGGGCGTTTGTCTAAAATTACAGGAACCTCCATTTCTTCCCCCTGTCTTTTAATCGTAATAAAAATTTCATCACCTGGGCTTTTATTAGCCATTATATAGCTTAAAAAATCTGAAAACAAGCGTACAGGACGGTTATCTACGGCAATAATTAAGTCACCACCCGCTAGTAATCCACTGATTCGTGTCACTGTTGATCCACCGATTAAGCCAGCTCTAGATGCCGGGCTATTCTCAGTTACACTTATTATATACGCACCAGTCATTTCCTGAATACCTAATGCTTCCCGTTCCATGAGGGTCAGATCTTCCTGACTGGTAATACCCACATAGGGATAATCATAAAATCCATCTTTGATCAAATAGGGAACTACTCGACCAACAATATTGCTGGATATGGCAAACCCAATGCCACTATTCGTCGGTTCCCCATTTTCATTTGTCTGCTCTGTGCGAATAGCTCGATTAATGCCCACTACTTCCCCGTTTAGATTCAGCAAAGGGCCACCAGAATTACCCGGGTTTATCGAGGCATCCGTTTGAATGAGATCACCTGCGGAGAAAAAACCACCGGATGAAGCTTGTCGAAAGGAAGAAAGAGTCCTGCTTTTTGCAGACACAATTCCCAGAGTCATTGTTCCAGACAAATTGAATGGGTTCCCGATGGCAATGACGGTTTGACCAATTCTAAGATCATCAGAATTACCAAGTGGAAGCGGAAACAGAAATTCTTCCGGCACATCCACTTTAATGACGGCAAGGTCAGAGTCAATATCCCGTCCTATAACAGATCCGCGAACTTTATAACCAGAAGGAAAGTCAACTTCTAATTCAGTCGCATCTTCGACAACATGATAATTGGTAATGATATGCCCTTCTTTGTCAAAAACAAATCCTGAACCCAGTCCGCCCCCGGTAACACTGAGTGTCTGAATTGAGACAACACCTGGGTTAACTCTCTCATAAAGACTGATTAACAAACCCTCTCGATCCATCAGATCCAGTAAATTCGGATTATAAGTAACTGCATCAGAATTCTGTGGTACCTGAAGATTTGGACCACTGGTTGCTACTTGAATAAATTCAGGGGTAGAGGTTTGATCGGTAGAGCTATTGAATGGAAAACTGGCGGAGAATGAACACGCCATAACACTTAAGATAAATATGGTTACCAATAAAACTGTCGCAAATTTTTTCATTTTCTCTACCTCTCAAAAAGAGATCCTACATTCTAGTTTCTCAAAGCACGCAATTGTTCAAAAAGTTTCTTTTCTTCTGCGCTAATATTTGTTGGAACTGATATCTTTACTTTCGCATATAAATCACCAAATTGATTTGGTTTCTTTAATAAAGGCATCCCTCTTCCAGATAATCGAAACGTTTTACCGGTTTGCGTCTCTGGCGGTATACTCAAGAGCACATCTCCTTTAAGTGTAGCAACTTTTGCCTGCCCACCCAGTATAGCTGTATAAAGATCAACGGAAACTTCAGTATGAATATCATCACCTTTCCGCTCAAATCGCGAGTCTTTATCTACTTCAACGACAAGGTGAATATCCGAGCGGTTTGGGCCCTCCCCCGAAATGCGCACTTTAGTGCCTGTTTTCGCACCAGGTGGAATCTTTACCTCAATCTTTTTGTTATCAAATTGAAGAATTCGGATTGTCCCTTCGAAAGCTTCCAATAATGAAATTCTGACTGGTTGCTCTAAAATTCTGGGTTGTTGAGAGACTGTTCTTCGAGTGCCTGAAGATCTTCCACCACCAGGATAACCCTGCATACCAGCGAATATTGCACTGAAAAAATCAGAGAAACCACCGCCAGCACCACCAAAAATATCATTAAAATCACCCACATCCACGCGGGTTCCACCTCTTGGAGATTGCGCAAACCAATCATCCCAATTGAAGTTATTCGCGTTTCCACCACGTTGTTGCCATTGTTGATATGACTCACCCAACTGATCATACCTGGCTCTTTTTTTGGGATCACTTAATACTTCATTGGCTTC
>JAHYJK010000048.1 GCA_019429225.1 Anaerolineaceae bacterium | reverse complement strand
TCTATTAATTTCTTGCGGCCCTCATCAAAGAGAGACTTGTCAACCATATCAATTCCAGGTGCGCCTTTGGCATCCAGAATGATGAATTTTAGTCGCTTGGATGCCAGAACAGCGCCCAGTCCACCACGGCCTGCATAACGGCTGGGGCGTTTCGCCATGTCATTGAAGACAATACCCGAATTGCCATATCCCAGTTCTCCGGCTGTTCCCATACTGGCGATGGAAACCTTTTCTCCAAATTTCTCAAAAATCTTCGGGTAAACTTCATACACATCTTTGCCAATGTGTTCGGTTGCATCAAAAAATTCCACAACAGGTTTTCCGGCTGCATCATCCCATTTAACCTTTGCGCCCCAATAAACATCCTTCTTTTCCGGGAAACCTTCCACCACCAGGGCACGGATATGCATCTTTGCCAGGTCCGGTCCCCAGGCAGTACCAGCATTGGCTTCCTTAATACCACCGGTCAATGGTGATTTGCCGCCCACTGAAACACGGGCTGAGGTCGGTGCAGCTGTGCCAGTCACAACACCAGCAGAGAAGACCAGTTTGTTGTTCAGCCCCAATGCATGGCATAGCGGTGGAACTTCATCGTACACCATCTGAGATGTTAACGCACGACCATATAACAACTTGTATTTTTCAGGTAATTCTTCCAGCTTATAGCTTGGATCAGACATATTAATTCTTAGAATCCACATAGTATTCTCCTTTCAAAATTTGTTTAATGAACAATGAGATTTGATTCTTGAAAAATGATATCTTTTTTCCTCCTTGGTTCGATAATGAATAAAACACGCAAAGCAAAAGTTAACCATATTTGGGTAACCTTACCTCCTTTGCGCACTGGCGGGCGAAGGAAATTGCTCTCCTTGCCGTATCGTTCGTTTATCCGGGACGGAATCAACGAATCGGAGGTGTAAAAAACTAATAAATAAAATTGGATTTAGCTGAAGTGTTTTGAATTATCATCCAATTTCATTATAATAAAATTCATTTCATTGTCAAATTTTCCCAGCATCAATTCACCGGATTATAAAGAGTGGATTTTTATTGGGTGGTGAGAAACAATCAGTATAATACAAGCAAGGAAAATTGTGGAGACCCGTCGTGACAATAGACACTTACCAAAGTTTTCATCTACAATGATAATGAATGAGATTATTGTTTACAGTTTTTATCCGAGATATCGGAAATTTCTAGCAAGGAGGAACTATGCCCCCTCAGGGACGAATTGAAGTACGAGATAATTATTGTAAAGGTTGCGAGATTTGTGTGGCTGCCTGCCCACAGGGTGTTTTAGCACTCGCACCCGAACGATTGAACATCAAAGGGTATCATCCCGTAGAATTGATTGAACAGGGCTGTACTGGTTGTGGCATCTGTGCCATTGTCTGTCCGGAAGCGGCGTTAATTGTTTATCGTGAAGTAAAGAGCCGAACTCAATAAGGAAGAGGGAAAATATGGCCAAAGAATTAATGAAAGGCAATGTTGCCATTGCAGAAGCAGCCGTTCGAGCAGGTTTAAATGCTTATTTTGGATATCCAATCACCCCTCAGACAGAATTACTCGAGTATCTTTCCGCCCGTATGCCTGAATTGGGTCGCACATTTCTGCAGGCGGAGAGTGAATTAGGGGCAGTCAATATGGTGTATGGTGCCGCCTGTACCGGAGCACGTGTGATGAGTTCCTCATCCAGCCCGGGGACAAGTTTGATGATGGAAGGTATTTCATATATCGCTGGAACCGAATTACCGGTAGTGATCGTAGATGTCATGCGTGGAGGACCTGGTCTGGGGAATATCGCCCCGGCGCAGGCAGATTACAATCAGATCGTTCACGGTGGTGGACATGGTGATTATCATCCCATCGTTTTAGCACCAGCCAATATTCAGGAAGCCATCGATCTGACCTATGGAGCATTCGACCTGGCGGAAAAATACCGTTCGATTGTGGTGATTCTGGCTGATGGTTCTCTGGGGCAAATGATGGAACCGGCTGAATTACCAGAAATGAAAGAAGCCATCATGCGCACTCCAGATTGGGCAACCTATGGTTCAGCAGGACGAGAACGTCGCTTTTTATCCTCCATTTATCTCGATCCACCACAACAGGAAAAGACGAATTTCCGGTTGGAACGTCGCTGGCAGGAAATAAAAGCGAAAGAAGTTCAATATAAAGAATATTTTCTGGATGATGCAGAATATGCTGTGGTTGGTTTTGGCACATCCGGCCGAATTGCCCTTTCTGCTGTTCGTGCAGCAAGAGCCAAAGGGATCAAGATCGGATTATTCCGACCTGTTTCTCTGGCTCCGTATCCTGAAAAGGAATTATATGAACTCAGCAAACGCCTCAAGGGACTGCTGGTTGTCGAAATGAATGCCGGTCAGATGCTGGAGGATGTGCTGAATATTACCCGCAGTCAAATTCCAGTCGAATTCTATGGACGCATGGGCGGTATTCTGCCCATGCCAGAAGAAATTGAAGCTGAAATTGACCGGATGGTCAATGAATCAGCAGCCAGCGATGGACACCCACGGGATCGTTGGTTAGCAAGATTCGGAAAGATGAACTAGGAGGTCTGGAATGGAAAATGTAACAATGCAAGAACAATTGGTTTATGATCGACCAGAATCGATGGCAAGCGTCCAGACCCATTACTGCCCGGGTTGCACGCATGGGGTTGCGCACCGTTTGGTGGCTGAAGTGATTGATGAAATGGGGATTAAGGATAATACGATTGGGGTTGCCTCAGTGGGTTGTTCCGTGTTCGCCTACAATTACTTTGATTTTGATTTTGTTCAGGCGCCGCATGGCCGTGCGCCAGCCATGGCGACTGGAATCAAACGTGTCCTCCCGCAGCGCTTTGTGATGACCTATCAGGGAGATGGTGATCTGGCATCCATCGGGATGGGTGAAATTGTTGCTGCTGCAGCCCGAGGGGAAAACATCACTGTTATCTTTTTGAACAACGCCAATTATGGTATGACCGGTGGTCAGATGGCTCCCACCACATTGCCTGGTCAAAAGACTTCTTCTTCTCCCGGTGGACGTGATGTTGAAGTGGCCGGGTTCCCCATACGTACTGCTGAGATGCTGGCCACGCTGGATGGGGCAGGATATGTGGTACGGCGCAGCATGCACGATCCCAAAAATGTGCGCATGGCGAAGAAAGCCATTCGGTTGGCTTTTGAGACTCAGAAAAATGGTCTGGGCTTCTCGTTAGTTGAATTACTCTCCACCTGCCCAACCAACTGGGGTATGACACCCGTGCAGGCACTCAAATGGGTTGAAGATGCAATGGTACCTTACTATCCTATTGGAGATTACAAAGTCAATCCAGCGCTTAAAGAGTTGAAATTTTAGGTGGAGGAAAAAATGCAAAAAGAGATTATTATTGCAGGTTTTGGTGGCCAGGGTGTTTTATTCGCCGGACAACTGCTGACCTATGCAGCCATGGATCAAGGCTTGCAGGTTACCTGGATTCCTTCCTACGGTCCGGAGATGCGTGGTGGCACCGCCAATTGTACGGTGGTCATCAGTGATGATGAAATTGGATCGCCGATGGTCAGTCGCCCGACAGCGGTGATTGCCATGAATTTACCCTCTTTGGATAAATATGAGGATAAAGTCAAAGATGGTGGTGTTCTGGTCGTCAATCAATCCATGGTGGATCGCGAGGTTAAACGTACGGATATCAAAGTGGCTACGGTACCTGCCAACAGCATCGCAGAGGAACTGGGTGACAAACGCATGACCAATATGGTTTTGTTAGGAGCATTATTAGCCAATTTGGATATCTTACCGGTTGAAGCAGTTGAAAAAGCGCTTAGAGATCATCTACCAGAACGTCATCACAAATTACTTCCCATGAATAAGGAAGCCATGCAACGCGGTGGAACGTATGTAGCTGCTGCGATTTCAGCATAAACGTATTTGGTTTTTTTTATTAAAGATCCAAAAGTCTAGATGATTTTGGGTCTTTTTTTTATCAGCGTTTATTCATTGGTGCGATGCACTTAGGGATTAACCAAATAACAATCAAATCGGAAGTCGACAAGGTAAACCAAGCAACCAGAAGTGCATCGCACCTTGTATCTATTTAGTTTCAATCAAATGATTGGGCGTCTTTCGGCAGATTCTTCACAAGTTGCAAATATGCTGTCGCCCGATCATCTTCTTCAAAATGGTAGGTATATCCTGAGTTATCAGCCACCGGGATGCTCAACTTGCGCATTAACTTTCCAGCTCTAAATAATGCCTGCCAGATTTCGGATTCCTCTATGCCAGGATATGTCATAAGAAGCTCCTGCCAGAGATCAGGTGATAACAACTCTCCGAATTTCTTTCCCATTTTTCCCACATTGATTTGCCAATCATGCTGCATGGCGATGTACCAGGTAACCATCTTGTTCAGGCAATCCCGCACAATCACCTCGAACAAGTATTTGGCGGTCACGGGTTCACTGCGCCAGAGTGATTTGGCAACATACGTGGACACCCACCAGAATTCGTTGACCATCAGATCGTATTCAGCCTGGTCAGGTTTTTGGGTGATGTAAAAGGATTCATTCGGAGCTGGAACGGGTGGAAGGCATTGATCCTTATCCAACAAAACAACCGTCAGGCTGTCTTCGAGCGATGGGAAAATCATTTTCATTTTCGCAAATGATAGATCGATCCGAATACCATCTGCAAATTGCATTAAAAATACAATCTGGTCATCCGGAACATCATCATGCCGGTTAAATTGCATGATGACCAGCTCACCGAAGGTTGGAATCCAGCTTTTATCCTTCACATACTGCTCAAGATCGTGAACAAAGCAGACAATATCATAGTCGCAAAAAATATCATGGTTTATATTGGGGTTGACTCGTGATCCATTCATCAAAACTGCCCGAATGTTTGCATCATTTTGAGCAAAATCCAGGATTTGTTTCAGAACCTGTTCAGCACTGCGCATGTTTCACCTGATTATTTGGATGGGATTTTATGAATGTGTTATTTTACTTCGACGAGGAGAAAAAGCAAAAGCTAACAAAAATATAAGTGTTGCTGTTAATACAATCGCTGAACCAGACGCAATATTAATATAATAGCTGATATACAATCCAACCATGCTGGAGATTGCTCCAATGATTGCCGAGACAATCATCATGCTGGGCAAACGCCGGGTAAGCAGATAAGCTGAAGCTGCCGGCGTTACCAGCATAGCAGCTGCCAGCCCAACACCCACTGTTTGAATAGACACTACCACCGTAAGTCCCAACATGACCAACAACAGGTACCTTAAAAATCGCACCGGTAAACGTATCATGGTAGCCAGAATGGGATCGAAGGAAATGACCATAAATTGCTTATAGTTAATAGCAACAATTCCCAGGATGATGACGGTCAATATAGCTGTAAAAATCAGGTCGTTGGTACTTACCCCTAATACATTCCCAAACAAAATATGACTCAAATCCACTGCATAGGTGCGAATGCTACTGATTAAAGCCACACCCAACGCAAAAGCGGCAGAGAAAAGTATGCCGATGGCAGTATCTTCTTTGATGGTGCCTTCACTGGAGAAAAAGCCAATTCCAATGGCAACAGCGATAGCAGCCACAAATGCACCGAGAATTAAATTACCACCCAATAAATAGGCAATCGCCACACCGGGTAAAATCGCATGTGCTAACGCATCTCCAAGAAATGCCATTCCTCGTAAAACAATATACACTCCAACCACCGAACACAACACCCCAACCAGCAAGGCAGCCAGAAAGCCACGTTGCATGAAAGAATATGTAAAAGGAGATGTGATAAATTCAATCATTTCTCACCTGAGCTCATCCTGTGGGCAGCACTCATCCACCACCATCACGTCATGCATGGAAAGTACCTGACCACCAAAGCCTATCTGCAAATTCTCAGGCGTGAATACCTCTTGCGGTTTTCCATAAGCGATGATTTTGCGGTTGATCAGCAGCACCTGAGAAAAACGGGTGGCAGCCATATTGAGATCATGGGTGGAAACCATGGTAGTGACGCCCTGTCGATGTAATTCTTCCAGCAGATTCATGGTGGTTTCCTGTGTGCTGGCATCTACACCCGTGAACGGTTCATCCAACAAGAGGATATGAGGATTCTGCGCCAGAGCACGTGCCAGGAAAACCCGTTGTTGCTGGCCGCCCGAAAGGTCTTCGATGGAGTTCTTCGCCAGATCACCAATCCCCATTTGATCCAGGCTGTGAAGGGCTATTTCTAAATCTTCCTTGCGCGGTTTTTGCAACCACTTAAGTTTTCCAAAACGCCCCATCACCACCACATCCAGCACTGTCACCGGAAATTTCCAATCGATCACTTCCCGTTGAGGTACATAAGCAACACAATCCAGGTGATATCCTAATGGCTTTCCATGAATCTTTACCGTTCCAGAGCGAACCGGTAATAAACCCACCAGAACTTTGAATAAGGTCGATTTACCCGCTCCATTCGGTCCCACGACTGCCAGTGATTGCCCGGCAGGTACCGAAAAACTGATTTTATTTAGCACTGATTCACCGTTATAACCGGCTTCAATATTTTCTACATCCAGCTGGGCTGATATGGTTAGATTTTCCATGGTTTCCATTATTCGGCTAGTGCGCTTACCATTTGCTCCACATTATACTTCATCAAATCTATATACGATGGCGCATTCCCACCAGCTTCACTGATGGAATGGGTATAAAGATCATATACAACTTTGATACCTGTTTCGGTAGAGAGCTGTTCCGCTAATTGTGGATTGGATCCGGTCTCCATGAAAATGGCTATTGCCCCAGTTGCACGCATTTGATCCACCAATTCAGCCATTTGTTGGGCAGAAGGAGCCGATCCACTGCTAACACTATGGATGATAGTTCCCACAATCTTAAAGCCATAACGATCGGCAAAATAACCAAAACTTTCATGATTGGTGACGAATAATCGCCGTTCCACAGGAATCACAGAAATTTTCTCCTGAATATACACATCCAGGTCTTTCAATTGTTGAATATACTCTTCAGTATTTGAAGTATAAATTTCTTCTCCCGCTGGGTCAATCACAATTAATCCATCACGGATGTTCTCTGCATAGGTAATTACTAACGTTGGATCCAGCCAAAAATGCGGGTCGATTTCATTATCATGCTCATCTTCATCTGCATATTCTTCTTCAACAACAGCCCGGCTTTGCAATCCAGCAGAAGCTTCCACCACCACCAGCTCCTCAGGTATATTTTCAATAATATCTTCCAACCACGCCTCAAATCCAGCACCATTCACAAAGAGAATGTCACTATCATTGATCCTGGCTACGTCTTTGGGTGTGGGCTCAAATGAATGTGGGTCCAGTCCGCGAGGCATCAAGGTTTCAACTTCCAACCGATCTCCAGTGACATTTTGTACAATATCCGCTAAGAAGGACTCAACTGCCAGAACTTTCAGGTTTGATTGATCCTGATTTTTTGGCACCTGACTACAGGCAGCCAAACTCACCATTAATATCAAAAATAGTAAAATGTAGACTAATCTCTTCCTAATCATATTTACCTTCCAAAAAATAAATTTCATAATCTAAATAATTATTGAAAATGATTTTCATTTACAATTATAAATTGAAACAACATCCTGTCAATGGTTTTAGTGCCATTGTACATAGTAGTAAATTTCGCTAATTTGTAAGCTGACGTATAAAAAGATTTATGGGATGAAATCCATAAATTTACCCTCAGCGACTTGTATCACTTCACTACCATCCCGATTTATCTTTAATACACTGATCTCACCGAAAGACATGTAGCTTTGGGTCACCAGTATATGATCCTCACTTGACCATCCTTCCACCACAAATGACCCATCCTCAACGGTCGCCACTACTTGTGGAGGTTGACTGCCATCCACCGGAACCACCACGATCTTACCCAATTCCTGCATGGGATCAGCCCGTTGAACCACATAAGCCAGCCATTCTCCGGAAGGAGAAAATCGTGCTGCACCAGCCAGCACCTGATCTTCTATAATCGGATATATCGTTTCATTCCCCGTATCCAGACTTCTCACGCGCACATTCCCCTCTCCTCCACACACAATCGCGATTTTTGTCAGGTCATCCGAAATGCTACTCAAACAGATGCCCAAGCGCTCCTGATCATCCACCAAAGTCCTGATGGAATTATTCAGTGGATTGAATATATACATCCCGTTATACCCCCAGAACAGCATATACCCACCGATACCGGTCATTCCGGTGGCGTAAATCAGGCGGCCATCATCTGTCCAGCGCACCGGGAAGAAATTTAGATTCAAGTCAACCTGTTCACTTGCAGCAATAATATCAATCAATTGTTGGTCGCTGCCATCCAGGTTTGCGTAGAAAATTTCTGTCTTTAGATTACCTTCTCCCCAACTGCTGGTTGACCAGGCTATCTTTTGACGATCTGGTGAGATGGCGATATAAACGGGATCCTGTGCTACGATAAAATCCAGTTTTTGTGTTCCCATTCCATTGACCCGAAAAACACCAGTATTGTTACTGAATTCCGCATAAAAAATTTCATCACTGAAAGCATTGATTTCATTCTCACCATACCAGGAAGATGCTCCAGCTGAAAAACTAACCCCCAATGAATTGCCATTCAAATCATAAGCCTGGAACGATCCGTCTTTTAATGCAAAGAATCCCTGATATAAGGCGATACTGGAGGGATCAGGTTGTTTTATCTCAGAAGGTTCTGTGGGTGCAAGATTTTCTTCTGAACCGGGTACTTCTGTTCGCTTTGATGCTTCAATCATCTGGGTTTGTAAAGCCATAATAGTAGCTTCCAGATCAGGTTCATCAGAGCTCTCAGTCTGTTGTTGAACCGGGAGTTGACAGGCGGCACTCATCACAATCACAATCAAAATGAATAATAAGAGATGCATGAAAGGCGTTTTTTTATAAATCAAGGTTCCCTCCGTTGCTAATTTTCAGGTCAATATCAATAGTAGTAAAGCTTCCTTGCAATGTCAACAAGTCAAAGGTTTGAATTATCAATAAATTAGAGAAAATAAGAGTTCAAAGTTTGATGAGTACATCAGTTCAGACCTTTTAGGTGGATGAAAGTTCAGACTAGATATTTTTTCAATGCTCAATACTCAAAATTCAAACCTTTTCTACCAGAATAAATGAAATTATGATCAAAATCGCTTGCATTTCACTTTAAATTATGATAATATCTTGCTACTAATAACAAGTTAGTAGAAAGCAAATCGCTCCGCATGGAGTGGTTTATTTCTTTTTAATCGGGATACTTCATTACAAATTATCAAAAAGGAAAAACAATGTCTGTATCATTTCTGACGCAAGAAGGTTATGATGAATTACAAAACGAGTTAGATTATTTGCGTAATGTTAAACGCAAAGAAGTTGCCCAACGCCTGCATGAAGCCATGGAAGGTGGAGAGCTCATCGAAAATGCTGAATATGAAGCAGCGAAAAACGAACAGGCATTCACCGAAGGTCGTATCAAAGAGCTTGAATATCTCCTTGCCACAGCACGCATTGTTACTGAAGCTCAGAAAGCCGATACCATTCAGGTAGGCTCTAAAGTGACTATTCTCGAAGAAGGTCTTGAAGAAGAAGAATTGTATACCATTGTCGGTGCGGCAGAAGCCAAACCCAGCATTGGCAAGATTTCGAATGAATCACCATTAGGTAAGGCATTGTTAAACCACAAGGTGGGAGATATTGTCTCTGTGAATGCACCGGCTGGCGCGTATAAAGTTAAAGTTGTAAAATTTGAGTAAATAAAAAAATTAAGCACTTTGCCCCGCCCGTGATATCATTAGGCGGGGCATTTTGTTAAATAAACTATAAACTTGAGGGTGTTCTATGGAAAGAAATGATCTGGAAAAAATCCGCCTGGAAAAAATTGAACGAATGCGTGCAGAAGGGATTGAGCCTTATCCCACCACCGCACATTACACACATCGCAATCAGGAAGCCATCCAGGCTTTTGAAGCAGCCGAGAAAATTGAAGGGAGTGAACCCGTTCAGGCAACCCTGGTTGGTCGTATTCGTGCAATGCGTCCGATGGGAAAGATCGCTTTCGCCCATATCGAGGACGGTACCGCTCGTATTCAACTCTTCTTCCGCATTAATGATATTGGTGAAGAGATGATGACCCGGCTAAAAGAGGATTATGACCTGGGTGATTATATCGAAGCCAGCGGGCACCTTTTTCGCACCAGAACCGGTGAAATCTCCCTGCATGTAAATGCTTTCCGTATGCTGGCCAAAGCAGTCACACCCCTGCCGGCTGCCAAGGATGAAGTGGTAGACGGTAAAATCGTGCGACATGCCACCCTGAATGACCCGGAGATGCGTTACCGCCAGCGCTATGCGGATCTGGCTGTCAACCCGGAAGTGCGTGAGATTTTCAAAATTCGCGCTAAAACCATCCGTGCCTTACAACAATTTTTGGATGAGCGTGATTTCATCGAAGTGGAAACCCCCATCCTGCAACCGATCTATGGTGGTGCTGCGGCGCGTCCGTTCGTTACCTTCCATAATCAACTCAAACAGGAATTGTATTTACGCATTTCCTTCGAGTTATACCTCAAACGACTGATCGTGGGCGGTTTTGATCGCGTGTATGAAATCGGTCGCGATTTCCGTAATGAAGGCGTTTCTTTCAAACACAACCCGGAGTTCACCCAGATTGAATTCTACATGGCTTATGCCAACTACCACTCCATTATGGAGTTGACCGAAAACATGGTTGCTTATGTCTGTGATCAGGTACTGGGCACCCGCACCCTGCAGTTCCGTGGCAACAGCCTGGATGTCACCCCACCCTGGCGACGTCTGGAATTACGCCAGGGTTTGATAGAAACCACCGGCATCGATATCAATGAGCATCTCACCGGCGAAAGTCTGGAAGCAGCCATGAAAGCCAAAGGCTATGCCTTTAAACCCGGCAGCCCACGCGGCAAGCTGATCGATGGTCTGATCGGTGATTACCTGGAACCAACATTGATCCAACCGACCTTCCTATACGATTACCCACGCGATATCTCCCCGCTGGCAAAAAGCAAACCGGGCGATCCAACCATGACGGAACGTTTTGAAGGATTTATGGCTGGCATGGAACTGTGTAACGCCTTCACCGAGCTGAACGATCCGCTCGATCAGGAACAGCGCTTCCTTGAGATGGGACGCGATTACGAATCGGATGATGAAGAACGCCATCCCATGGATGAAGATTATCTGCGCGCCATGTCCTACGGTATGCCCCCCATGGGTGGCTTCGGGATGGGCGTCGACCGCCTGGTCATGCTGCTCACCAACCAGCAAACCATCCGCGAGGTGCTGCTCTTCCCACATTTAAGGAAATTGGAGGATTAGGGGTTACTAGGGGTTAGGTGTTAGGGGTTAGGTGCTAGGGGTTAGATTTTTGGTTTTAATCCCCCTAGGGTACGCATAGCTTTGTAAAAATTTTGATTTGGTGCGATGCACTTAGGGATGGACCAGGTTTTAATGAATGGATCTAAACCATTGATCATCCAGAATCCAAAAGTGCGTTGCACCTGAGCAGAAGTCACCAGAATAGATTCCAGGTGCATCGCACTTCTTGCCTTGTGTTAAATAGGCAATCCATTCAGATTGTTTGTATGCTGGTTCACCGCTAAGTGCAACGCACCAGTTCAGTTTTTCCCTTTTGCCTTTCGCCTTTAGACTTTTGACTTTTTACTACCCCTCCACCACCGGAATAATCTCTTTCGCAAACGTCTCCAGTGGCGTAATTTCATATACATCCGGCATGTTGAAGATGGCATGGGTGAATCCCATCTCAGAGAGCACTTTAATCCTCTTCAGCACACTATCCACCGTATCCTTCCCGGAGAGGTGCACCGTACTGAGGGATGTCTTCTCGATGCTGTCATAATCACGACCCAAAGCCTCGCAATGTTCTTTGAGCCTGTCGAGTGATTTCTGCATTTTCTCCGTCCCCACCCAATCACCGATGTTGCAGGCATTCGCGTATTGAGCGACCATGCGCAGGGTTTTATTCGGACCTGTCCCACCAATCATGATGCGTGGATGCGGTTGTGAGAGCGGACGGGGATTATTGGTGATGGCCGGAGCAGAAACATGCTGGCCTTCAAATGATACCTCATCCCCACTCCAGAGCGCTTTGGCCAGCTTGAGATTATCCTCCAGCAATTCGAATCGTTTGGAGGTAGAAGGATAAGGAATGCCAAAGCCCTTTGCTTCATCCTCGTACCAGGCCGCCCCAATCCCCAGGTACGCCCGTCCACCGGAGAGGATATCCAGGGTGTTGACCATCTTCATCAGGACAGCCGGATGGCGATAAATGACTCCGGTCACCAGCACACCCAGATATGCTTTTTCGGTCAATCCGGCAAAATATCCGAGGGTGGTATAGCTTTCCATCATCGGGTCGCTATAGGCTTCCCCGAACAGCCCTTTGATTTGATAATAATGATCCATCACCCACAGACTGTAAAAACCTGATTCTTCGGCTGTGGTGACGATTTCTTTTAGCTTGGGTCGAATCGCTGCCGTACCACCAGGGTATTTAAATGAGGGAATTTGTAAGCCAATCTTCATCATCAACCTCCAATTCTAGTAGGGTGCATCGGTGATGCACCTTTCGGTGACGCACCATGAAGTTACCGGACATGCACGTAGAGTGCGTCACCGACGCACCTAAGTTACCAGGCATACGCCATGGGTGCTTCCCCACCCGGACCGGGGAATATCTGATCCAATTTTTGCAGGGTTTCCGCATCCAGCTCGATTTCGGCCGCCCGGACAGCGCTCTCCAGTTGCTCTATCGTGCGTGGTCCAATGATGGGTGCTGTGACAATCGGGTTATGCAGCAACCAGGCCAAGGCTACCTCACCTGGTGGATGCCCAATTTCACGGCATAAAGCTTCGTACTTTTCCAGCTTGTCGCGATGTTTGGCTACGTTCTTTTCAAAATTTTCACCCTTGCGACGACCGGTTTCCATTTTTTCCAAAGCGCCACCTAACAAACCACCATCCAGCGGACTCCAGGGAATCAGTCCCAGGCCATAATGGCGACAGGCCGGGATGACTTCCAGTTCCACCATGCGGTTGTTTAAGTGATAAATACTTTGCTCACTGACCAATCCAGTCATACCGCGTTTGGAGGCTTCCTGACAGGCGGTGGCAATATCCCACCCGGCAAAATTGCTGGAGCCAACATAAACCACTTTACCCTGATGGATCAGATTGCCAAAAGCCTGCCAGGTTTCATCCCAGGGGCAATCGTGGTCAACGTGATGCATTTGATAAAGATCGATCCAATCCGTTTGTAGTCTCTTAAGGCTGCCTTCACAATGTTTGCGGATTTTATAAGCCGACAAGCTACGGCCATCACTATTAACCTCCGGCAAATTTGCCTTGCGTGTGACCGGATTATAGACCTTGGTCGCCAATACCGTCGCGTCCCGGCGACCCCCACCTTGTGCAAACCAGCGTCCGATGATTTCTTCTGTATAGCCATGTTCCACATCCCAGCCATAGACATCGGCGGTATCAAAGAAATTGATCCCCAACTCCAGGGCACGGTCCATGATTTTATAACTGTCTTCTTCCGAAGTATGCCAACCGAAATTCATCGTTCCCAGACAGATATTGCTCACCAGCACACCATGTTTCCCCAAACGTTTATGTTTTATTGCCATGTTTAACTCCTTTTCTCCCTAAATTGTTGGCTATTTTGTCATTGTCATTATTCAACTAAAATCAACAACCTATTTAATTATAACCAATAACCAACCAGAGGAATTTTTGGTTAGTAGTACTTGCCTGCCCAAATTGAACAAAAACTCATCGTGGGGTGAGCCTGTGCCCTATGCCTCTTTAGGGCACAGGCTCACCATTTTTTATGGAAAATGAATTGTGATTTGGATAATCCACTTCGAATTTTGATCAATTCAAATCCACATCTTTTATTTATTGATCTTGTTTTTGATGCGTTTTCAACGCACCTTGCACATCTAACCAATGGGGTTGTTTAATCAGATTTTGTTTCTTTTACTTTTTCACGGAAGGTTTCAAGTTGTAACCAATGTTTTTCCAGAGCTTGTTGCCCTTCGGAGGTGATTTTAACTTGTGTCTTTGTTTTCTTGCCAACAATCTTTCTGTCGTAAGTGACAAATTTCCCTTCTTCAAGTTTCGATAAGTGAACAGAAAGATTACCACTCGTCAAACCAGTCAGCCGCTGCAATGCAAGGAAATCTGCGGATTCAACAGTTGACAAAATCGTCATAATCGCAAGCCTGGCAGGTTCATGGATTAGCTTGTCTAACCCTACAATTTCTTCAAATACGTTACCCATATTTAACCTCTTCGGTGGGTAATGATTTTACAAAGAAAATATGCCAAATCACCCCTTGCAACACAATGAGCACTCCAATAAACATTATGACCCCCACTATGTTTGCTCTAACTCCCAAAATATTCCACCAGTTTTTTCCAAGTAATAGCGGTGCAATACTAACCAAGAGGATACAAATTGAGGTTACTAACCGGACAGCAGAAAATTTATTTAATGGCATTCTTACCATTGGCTTATCAAACAGAAAAGTTAAGGCAAATAACAAACCAATAAAGCTAATGGGTAGTTCTTGAGTGACATCTACCCAAAAAGCAACAAGTCCTAGTAATCCACAAATAAGTTGTGCAATCCAATTAAAACGTCGTCTGGCTAAAATGGGCTTCACCTCACCATAAGTATTTTTGTAATAACGGTTAATTACCAAGGACGATAGTAAAAAACCGAGCACCAATACTATTGGTAACAAGTAATTCTTTATAGGATATTGAACAACATTTGCCCATAGACTTATCAGAAAGAGACACAATCCCGATGGCACTGCATTTAGCCCATGCAATGCTGAGTAATTTTCAGATAAATATTTTGTTGCATTCATAAGATGCTCCAATCTTGAAATACAAATCGCTTTGTAATACAAACCTATTTATATTATAAGCAAATAATTTAATAAGTCAATAGCTTATATTATTAAAACCCAAAATATTACGTACGGCTAACAGTAGGTACGCGCTGATTTTTCAAGGTGCGTTGTCGAAGATGTCCTTTAGGGTGCACTTAGGGATCAGCAGGAACTCTCTAGAATGGAAAATAACCCCCTCAAGAAATTTTTCAAATCTGCTGCACCAGTATTTATTTCAAGCATATATATCAAGCAACTTAACATAGCGACCGTAGCACACCTTTATCACCCAACCAGAACATTCCTATTCAATTTCACCAGCAAAGCTTCATTTACCCTCGGCGTAAACAATCTCTCCCACGCTTTCTCCTCTTCTCGCGGGGGCAAGAGAATATGGCGTTTGCCGGCTGGCATAGCGAAATCGAACGCCAGTTGTATACCGCCCTGCAACCAGGCGCGCAGATCCGCTTCGGGGATGCCCATCGGCCAGAAGACCGAGGAGGCCGCCCGCACCGCCAGCTCGTAATAGCGTGCCCGGTCCACCCGGCGCGGATCGACGGTGTGCGGCATGTCCCAGGCCTGCACCTCGCCGCCATGCATATACAGCAGCCGCACACGCTGCCCGGGACGAATCGACTTGCCAATGGTCTGCAGTTGCTGCCCGGCGCGTGCCCCGGCAGTCTTGACGGTGTATTCCTGCGGTTCCCGCGTCAGTCGTAATGCCACCAGCAAATCGGTCAACGGCACCCGCCCCTTACGCAGATTCGCCAGATGCTGGCGCAGGATCGCCAACGCACCCGGAAGATAGTCCGGTAGTTCATCCACACTCTCCGCCTGCGCCAGGTACTCGAGCAATTGCATCTGCATGCGCGCCACCCAGGGAGCCGAATCACGCCGGCGTGCTTCCAGACCACGCACCTTGAGCGAGCCATCCTGAAAGACACCAAAATAGCGGTTCGGCACCGGCACGCGTTCGTTCACACGCGAGGGCAGGAACGCCACCCAGCGATAAACCCCGTCCAGCGAAATCGCCAGCCCAGTGCGGGTAACAACTTCATCCAACAAAGGAGCGAAATCCGCCGGCTGGGTGTAGCCTTCCTGCTTCACCCACAGGCCATCCACGTACATATGCAGCACATGGAAACCAAAATCCTCGGAAGCTTCTTTGGCGCGCATCAGTGCTTCACGCCCACCGGCAGTGACGGCCTCATGCGATTCGATGCGTCCGAAGCGGGCATTCTTGTAGCCCAGGTAGCCGAAGCAGGTCACCAACAGCCATTTGTGTGCGCCGGAACGCTCAGCATCCAGCTTGCGGCGTGGATCCCAGCGCGGCAGCGAGCTCATACGGTGCTTCAAGGCCACCCGTTTTTCCAGCAGTGGCTCTAAGGTGAGTGGGATCAAGCCCTGCGGCTCAGCGGAAACCTCCAGCAGGCGCGGTTTGGCAGTTTCGGGCGAGATATTGCTGCGCACCATGATGGCCGGGTACATCGAGATGAAATCGATCGCGCCCACATCGCGGTGCAGCCCGACAATCGGCTGATACACCAACCCGCCCAGGTCGGATTCAATCAGTTCCAGGGCGGTTTTGGGGCGTTCTCCCTGCTGTTTATGCCAGGGAACCAGGATATTATGCTCCAGCGCTGTCAGCACCTGCATGGTTGAGATTCCAGTACCCGGCGAGGTACGCGCAGCTACCTGCACCGGCTGTGCGGTCACACGCGCCATCTCAAAGATACCATCCAGCCCGAGATCACCCCAGAAGGTAGCATTTTTCTGGTCGATATGCCAGCGCCCAAACAGGTGAATTTGCTGACCGCTGTAGATGATCTGCCCATAGGAAAAGTAAGAGCGCTCCGGGCGCTGCATGTATTTGCGTCCCGGCTCGCGGTTCAAGGCCAGTTCGAATTGGTGCTTCTCCATCAATTCGAACAGATAGGGCAACAGCCAGGTATCGCCCCAGCGTGTCAGGATCAGGTCGGGATCCAGACGCTTGAGCAGTGCCTGCAGGTTGATCAGCAGCGGGCGCACCGGTTGCAGTGAAAAGCGGGAGGACTGACCGTTCATCTGCGCGCACAACGCCAGCGGGGCCGCGTGCGCAGGATCGCAATCCGGTTCCAGGTGCAGAATACGTAATTGTGGTAGCTGCGGGTCCAGATCCCAGCGCGTGTCCAACACCTCCAGTTCCTGAATCAGGTAAGATTCGTAGAATTTCACCCGGCAGCGGCATAATGGGAAGGTCTGATATTTCGCCGCATGGCGCACCGCGATGCTCAAATCGGCATCGTAATAGGTCAGCGTGGGGAATTGATCCAGCAATTGGCGAAAGAGACGCTGCTGATCGCTGAGGGAAGCCACTTCCACCGCCAGCAAGTCTACCGGATCCGTCTGGAAGAGATCGCGTTTCTGATCGCGGCTCAGGCGCGGCGCACTGGGATGATCCTTCAGATAGCGCCAGACCTCGCGCAAATGCACTGCCGGACCGGCCACATAGAACCTGATTGGGAGGGGTTGATACAGGCGTAAACGTTCGCCTTTATCACTCAGAACCCACACCACTGCCCCGGCTGCCTGGGTATTCTCAAACACGTCCAGCAGCCAGCCGTTAATCTCCTGCATTCAGACTCCGTTGTAAACGCTCGACCTCATCGCGCAAGCGGCGCACTTCTTTGTGCTCCTCCAGCAGCATGGCCACCAGAAAAGTCTCCATGGGTAACACATGCGTGGCATAAGCCGCCGCGGCGATATGCTGACGCGCCATACTGAGCAATTCGTCCAGCGCCAGCTGATCACTGCGTCGCAGGGCACGCCGGAAGCGGGATAAAGATTGTTCTTCCTCTAAAAAAACCTGTGTAATGGAGGGTACAGTACGTCCCAAAAAAATCACCTTCCTTTCTGTCTATGTAGGTGTGCTGGTATCGAATGCCGGTAAGAGCGGCAATTGCGCGGGCAATGGAGCACGATCCTCTGGAGTCAGTTCCGTCTCCAGACGTAACTCTCCCACCTGCGCTTTCAACATATCGTACAGCACCATACGCTCGGCGCAAATCGTGGCTGGCAAACGCGTGCTGACTACCACCGGCGCGATCTTGCT
Source organism: Anaerolineaceae bacterium (assembly GCA_019429225.1). Taxonomy (GTDB): domain Bacteria; phylum Chloroflexota; class Anaerolineae; order Anaerolineales; family Anaerolineaceae; genus UBA6170. Next base: position 2,359 of record JAHYJK010000048.1, on the reverse strand, counting down.
GAGCTGTTGCAAACGCCAGATCACCTGGCGCAGCAGGCGCTGGCTTTCCGGCAGGTTGACATTCTCATCATAAAAGGTCGATAACAGGTCAAACACCAGGGTCGGATAGGGCAACGGCTGCCATTCCTCCAGCAGCACATCCACCTGATAACAGGTGAAGGCGCGTGAAAGCCGGATGCGTTCCAGTACCACGCGCGGGTTCTGGTGTTGACGGCGGATGGCCTGCGCCACCGGGTAGGCGTTGAAACGATTGCCGGCGTCCAGCACGCGCAGGTTGCCCTGTAGCGCCAGCCAGGCCGATAGTTCCCACATCCAGTTGGACGCGGCATGTTCGCCCATTACCAGGATGATCTGGTTGGGCAATTGCGAGGGAAATAAGCTTTTCATACCCCCATCATATCAATTATAGAAATTATTTTCTATCCCACTTAAGGTGATTTTTCGTTTAAATGTGTTTAAGAATCGTTTAAAGATGTTTATTCGTGGAAAGTGTCACGCCCAACTGCTGAAATCCCAACCTGCCAGCAGCTGCCGCAGGGCGATGCGGTTGGGTAGATCCATTTTATGCAGAATATTGTGCACATGGCTGCGGACTGTCTCCGGCGCAATTTGCAAACGCGTGGCAATTTGCTGGGTGCGATATTGCAAACAGATCAGCGCTGCCACCTGCTGCTCGCGTTCCGTCAGGGATTGCCACTTCTCCCAGGTCTCGCGCTCCACCTCCACGGATTGCAATTCACGCGCCAGCAGATCAGCCGCCACTTTACGTGGCGTGGAACCGCGGTAGCGCGCCAGTTGCTCGAGGGATAGCAATAAATCCCCCTCGAGTGTGAAGGAACGCTGTGACGAAGGGTTCGCCTCCGGACGAAAGAACTTTTGAAAAGTATGCCAGATGCTCATACTTCTATTGTATAGAACATTTGTTCTTTCGTCAAGAGGTGTTTTTAATTATTCTTCTTCTGTTGGTTTGATGATAAAGTAAGCCACCACACCCAGCACCGGGATGCCCAGCAGGATCATCACCCACAATGCCTTGGCAATCGTCGATAATTTTGCCTTTTTCAGACCGACCACAGCCACCAGGCTGGCGACCACCCAGGCTACGATCAATAAAAAGAACAGCACCTGAACCAACACATAACCAAATCCAAAACCATAATGAAACATGTTAATAATCCTTTCAATACCTTTGCGGTATCCACCATTATAAGCTTATAAAATCATTGACGGCTTAATCATCTACCAGTAAAATCATTTTTGAGCGATGAGGCTCGCTCGGGAAACCAGACTGCCGCAAGGCTGATAGCTTCTACCCTGCGTGGGTAGATTTTTTTGTTTATAGGTGCATATGGATAAAGTTCTGTGGATTTCGATAGGCGCAGTGTTGGGAGCCAATTTAAGGTATTGGGTCGGCGATTGGGCTGCCCAGCGTTTTGGCAGCAGTTTCCCTTATGGAACCCTGCTGATTAATCTGTCCGGGAGTTTCCTGCTGGGGCTGATCGTCTCCGTGAACATGGAAAACTTCATCATCGATCCGCGGCTACGCCTGTTGCTAACCATCGGTTTTTTGGGTTCCTACACCACGTTTTCGACGTATGCCTACGAATCGATTGCTATAATCTCGCAGGGGCAATGGGGATTGGGACTTTTTAACCTGCTCGGGTCCAGCCTGTTGGGTGCACTCTTCGCCATCCTGGGTATCTGGTTGGGAAAAGTTCTGTAAAGGTGGTTTTATTCGACAAGAAACGTGCAATAATAGAGATAGGTTCACAATTCTGCGTGAATCGGGAGGTGGTATGGAAACTCAATCCTCACAAATCACGAAATGTTTGAAGATTTATATCGGCGAAAATGATATGTGGCGGGGAAAACCGCTATTTATGGCGCTGCTGGAACACCTGCTTGATACCGGTCTGGCGGGGGCAACCGTGACGCGTGGGATTGCCGGCTTTGGTGCCCGTTCCCGTATTCATACCTCTGCCATCATTCGCCTGTCAGAAGATCTGCCGATGATCATCGAAGTTATTGATTACGCTGAGAAGATTGATGCTATTCTGGATACCGTTTATCCCATGGTGCGTGAGGGATTGATCACACTGGAGGATGTTAAAATCGTGAAATATACGCACCGTGGACTCAACCCGCTACCAGGATACCGCCTGGTAAAAGAAGTGATGAGTAGCCCTGCCATCAGCATTACACCGCAGGAAAGCGTTGCCCAGGCATGGAGTAAAATGGTCAAATTCCAACTCAAAGCCTTGCCGGTGGTGAATGAAGATCAGCAAGTGCTGGGGATTATCACGGATGAAGATCTGATCTCCCGGGCTGGTTTGCAACAACGCCTCTCGGTGGCTAAACA
>JAHYJK010000359.1 GCA_019429225.1 Anaerolineaceae bacterium | reverse complement strand
CTCGATTATGAAAATAGTAAGAATCCTTTTCGAGAGCGGAGAGAACAAATCAGTGGGTGGAAGAAGCACTCTGAGCAAGATATCCAAGAGAACCCAGTCATCATAAAGCTCGCCAATAATTTGAATCAAGAAGGTTTTCAAAAAATTGATTCTTTACATATCGCATGTGCGATTTTAATGAATTGTGATTATTTTCTAACAACTGACGATAGCATTCTGAAAAAAGCAAGATTGGTTGACAAAATTCATATTGATGATCCAATCGGTTTTATCAAGGAGGTCTTATCATGATGACCGACACTGAAATTAAGTCTAAGGGGCTTCAAATTCTTACAAAACATCTTGGGAATATTGAGGCAGAAAAATTCATTGCGCTGATTCAAAGAGAACCCTTTGATTACACAAAATGGCGCCAGGGCTTGGATGAAGATTTGTCTATTGAGGAAATTAGTCGTAAAGCAATGGCTTTGAGAATTAAAGACACCGAACCATGAGCTAAACCAGACGGGAGAAGATGCCGGGTTTGCGTTAAGCGCTTCGGGTTCGCAGATGACCTCGGCCCGCTGGTTAGCTCCCCATTAGGAGGGAAATATGGATTACGAGCAGATAAAGGCGTCAGTGGCCCCTTGTGGACTGAGTTGCGAAAAGTGCTTCGCCTATGGTGGCGGGGATATTCGCAGACTGAGTCTGGAACTGCAAGAAAAACTCGGTAATTTCGAGGCCTACGCAAAGCGATACGAGACTCTTCTGGGAGCGCCAATTTTTGGGAAATTCCCTGAGTTTAAAGAGATGTTGCATTACTTCGCTTCCGAGAACTGCTCAGGGTGCCGTAAGGAGCAGTGCAAAATGTTTAAGGGCTGTGGAGTGCGACCCTGCCACCAGGCAAAGATGGTTGATTTCTGCTTTCAATGTGATGATTTTCCCTGTGACAAGACCAACTTTGACGAGAACCTTCACAAAGCCTGGATCCGTATCAACGAGATAATAAGGAATGAAGGTATCGAAAAATATTATGAAAGAACTTTGAAACGCCCCCGATATGTTTGAAAGCATAGAAAGGGGCGATTTCGTGAACTCGATTCTCCTAACATTGCTCTTCCAGCCGACAGCTAACCGCTGCGGCTGAAGAGCCCGTTGAACATCTCAAGATAAAGGAGGCAATGCACGCGGAAAAGGGGACGTTGGTGCAGAAAGTTCACAGCTTCTCGATCAAATTTCCAACGTCCGGTTTTTTCCCAGACGATATCGACCGATTGATGCACGATGTCGTCACACCTAAATACCGCGCAACCTCCGCCCCGGAATACCCCAGATCCCTGACCGCAACCCAGGACAACACTTCACGGGCCTTCACCACCGCATGTCTTCGACCCCCTGTTTCAAGTTCGCCTGCTGAAATATCATATTTTTTGCAAACTTCTTCGGCCAGTGCCGCTATATCCTTCCGTTGACCCGACAGTCTCAGGTTCTTTTTAATCAAATCATCCAGATCCGATACAACCTCCTGGACAAAATCACTGTCACCCAAGATCCGATGATCAGCCACTTGTTTTTCACCACGTTTACGGAATGCTATAACCTCCGACCAGCCTCCCAGGCTTCGGACCAAACCGCCACCGACCAGTTCCGGTTTTCGCCCCAGCCGCGCTTCTTTGCGCACATAAGCTAAATAATTACTGCGCCCCTGCCTTGGATGTTCTCCAAAATAAGATAACACATAGGCTGTGTCCTGCCACGGACGCTTGACTTTCCCTGTAAGGGCGGAGTGACCGGACCAGGGGCTCTGGCTTAATTCTTTTAAGTCCTTTACAATGCCGGCTCTCAGGAGATTCAGATGGATGTATCGAACCAGTTCCTTTAAATACGAATCTTCCTGACACACAATCGATTTGTAGCGGTTTTGAAACAAGTGACCGTACCGCCGGTGACGCCGGTTAAAGTTGACGACATACCCGGTTAAAACTTTACGCATGCTTGAGGATAAAGGCCGATTTCGGGTTTTGACCAATAAATGGAAGTGGTTGGACAGCAACGCCCAGGCATACACATCCAGGTCGCCTTGCTGCGCCAAAGTTGCCAGGCGGGTGATAAAATCGTTGCGATCTTCATCGCTTAAAAAAATGTCACTGCGCTCGATCCCCCGACCCATTACATGATGCAATACCCCGGGGGCATCCAGTCTTGCTAATCTCGGCATACAGTATAACTTCCAAACTTAATACCGGCTGTCAAGAACTTTCTGCACCAACGTCCCCTTTTTTTGAGAACGGCCACTTTCATAGATACTCGCTGTATCATTGAGTTTCGGGCGTGTTGAAAAAGCGCTATTTAAGCAGGACCGGTGTAAGATCAGATCAATATATGGATAAGATACCGCTATAACGGTATAAAAACAATAATAAAATCAGTTGGGGGGTTTCTCGGGTTAATTTTCCATTCGTTTTTGATGTGGGAACCAAATCTTCAAAGTGGTCCGACGCAAGATATCTGCCTTCAATGGTGAACGAGAAGGATTCTGCGGGAATTAAGGATTGGCGATTTATATCATCAATCCGAACCTTGTATACGTGCTATAGATCACAGCCGACCCCAATCCTTTGATAAGAGAGTAATATCTTAAGGCTAAGAAAAATCGTGATAGGGAAGTCAATTCTCAGCCTATTTATTGAACTCTTACCGTTTTAAAAAGCTTTGAGAGAC
>JAHYJK010000358.1 GCA_019429225.1 Anaerolineaceae bacterium | reverse complement strand
AAAGCTGAGTCAATTGTGCGGGTGACGGTGATCACCAGGAAAATCGCAGAGCCGATCACTGTAATTAACAAAACCAGCAATAAAATCCCAACCAGACTTAATCCCGCTTTTTTCTCTTCCATAAGCTTAATACCAACCTAAAATTTGAAATTGATGTTAGGATAAGTCTACCATATCAAAACGTAATGGTATCAACACCTAGATAATAACTACCGATCTTTCTACCCGAGCCATGAACGGCCATTTAAAGGGTTTATGACCAAATTCCTGCTTTATCAATCTTTCCTTCAAACAGGAATCCGGGCTGCAAAATGTTGTTAGGACTAACCAATCGATTACTTGTTATGGAATATCGCAGTTACCGCAATATCCGCATCAGGACTGATGGTGATTGTGTCGGAATACCTCAGTTCCTCCCCAACACCTTCCCAATGTGAAAATACGAACCCAGGGTTTGGCACCGCTTTTAGTGTGATTGGAACGTCCCAAAAATAGATCCCCAACCAACTTGAAGCATCCTCTACTCCGGGAGTGCTCTCAAGAATATCGATCGAATTTACCCTTACATACCCAGCATTCCGATCTGTGTTGATTGATAGTTCATACACTCCACTTAGCTGAAATTCTTCCATGATATGACCACGGACGATATTTGGTCTGACCAAAGCAAACTCCCGTAAAAAAGCCACATTTTCATGCCATCGTTCTATCGAATTATCCAATTTATTCCAACGCCACAGATGTAAGGCTATATCGGGTTCTAGCATTTCCTCGAAAGAATCAATCACGGAAATAACACGGTTCGGTTCAAATGTAGAATTAAGATGATCAGCGAACCTGTTGATAAACTTCAAGCGAAAGATCTCGTTCGTAATTAAGGAATTCATAAGTAACGCGCCGGGAGAATCCCCAACAGCGGGTTTCAATAAATTCGCCTCAACTAATCTGAGCCCAAAATCCATATCAACCACCATCCAACGCCAACGTCCATCATGCCCAAGTTCAGCTTTTGGATTGTATTCGGCCACATTCTTTTTCCAAAATTTGACATTATTTCTTATCCAATCACCGTTAGCCGCATAGATATAAACGATCTGATTGTCAATAAGGTTAGTTAGTGTAACATTGTTTCTGTAAAATCGACCTAAGGGTAGATAAAAAATGTAGATCACAGTATCCTTTCAAAAGATGTCTGGTCAAAATGAAAGGAGAGAACCATGATCTACGACAATCATTGTACTTTACCAGAAGAATATGTGGAACAACTCACAGAGCAAGGCCTTGAAGGCTTGCCAGACCTGATCCGAGTACTTGTAAACGAGGCGATGCAGATTGAAAGGGAGAATTTCCTGAACGCTAAGGCTTATGAACGCAGCAAAGATAGGAGAGGATATGCCAATGGGTACAAGCCCAAGACAGTTAGCACCAGGGTGGGCAAGGTGACCTTTGCGATACCACAAGTGCGGGAAGGTAATTTCTATCCACAGGCTTTGGAAAAAGGTGTTCGAAGTGAGCGGTCTTTGCTGCTTGCCCTGGCAGAGATGTATGTCCAGGGCGTTAGCACACGTGACGTAGCTGCCATCACGGAACAGTTATGCGGCACAAGAGTCAGTACGATGCAAGTCAGCCGGGCAGCCAAAATGCTTGATGAAGAGCTGGAAGTTTGGCGCAACCGACCGCTGGGAAATGTCACCTATTTGTTTTTAGATGCCCGTTATGAGAAAGTACGGCAAGGTGGTAGCGTGCGAGATGCAGCAATTTTGATGGCCAGTGGCATAAGAAGAGATGGAAAACGAACGATTTTAGGGGTTTCACTGTCTCTGAGCGAGGCACAGGAGCATTGGAGAGCCTTTTTAGAGAGTTTGGTGGCCCGTGGATTACACGGAGTACAGCTGGTCATTAGTGACGACCACGCTGGGTTACAAGCAGCTCGCAAAGTTTTCTTTACTGGGATTATCTGGCAACGATGCTTGTTTCACTTGCAGCAAAACGCACAAAGTTACGTTCCGCGTAAAGCAATGCAAAAAGAAGTTGCTGCAGATATTCGGATGATATTCAATGCACCGAATAGAGCGCAGGCAGAAGCCTATTTGGCTGAAGTTGTGAAGAAGTATGAAAAGGTGGCACCAAGACTGGCGGACTGGATGGAAGTCAATTTACCTCAAGGTTTTTCATTTTATGAATTTCCTCAGGAGCACTGGAGAAGGATCCGGACATCCAACTGCCTAGAAAGAGTCAGTCAGGAAATCAAGCGGCGGACCAGGGTTGTGCGTGTTTTTCCGAATGAGGCCTCTTGCCTGAGATTGGTATCTGCCATTCTGATGGAAATTGGAGAAGATTGGGAGTACGGAAGAGTGTATTTAAGATTGGACCCTGAATAATTATTGATTTATTTGAGAGGTTCTGTGATCAATTTACAGAAAAAGTGTTGCATAATCTCGATAGGTAAGCAACACAATAATTGCCCATTTTCTAATGAGAGAGGATGTTATGTCTGCAGACAATCAAAGCTACATTAATTTGATCAATACCTATATAGAGGTCAGTAAAAGAATGTTAGCCACTCAAAGCGATATGATTGATCAACTGGAAAGAATGCAATCCAGTATCAATACAATCAAAAACTGGATTGTATTTTGGGGGGTCATTGGTGTGCTCGGCGCAATTATTTGGGTGGCAATTGTGTTTATAATCCCATTAATTGCGTT
>JAHYJK010000047.1 GCA_019429225.1 Anaerolineaceae bacterium | reverse complement strand
ATCCTATTAACAGATATGCTTTCAATACCGATACCCGAATCCTCTACAGAAAATGTTATTTCTGAAAGGTTATCCTGGACTCTAACTTTTATAATTCCCCCAGGTGGGGTAAATTTAATTGCATTGTGTAATAAATTTACAAATACCTGTCCAATTTTGTCCGGATCTACAGGAATCTCTGGCAAAAAATCTGGAATCTCTGACGATAGACTTAATCCTGAACGCTCCGCCTGAACCTGCATTCTTTCTATGGCTTGGTCAACCAGAACCATTGGAGAAATTTTTATTTTTCGTAAAGGAACCCTACCGGATTCAATTTTTGATAGCTCCAATAATTCCTGCACCATTTGGGTAAGGTTATCAATTTCAACATCCATTCTGTTTAAAAATCTTCTTGCAGCAGAAGGATCTTCAAGCGCACCTTCCTGGAGTGTATCCGATAATGCTTTTATTGAAGCAATTGGGGTTCTCAACTCATGTGAGACATTGCTAACAAAATCACTTCTGATTTTTTCAAGTTGCCGAACTCGAGTTAAATCCTGTATGACTAATAAGACACCTCCAGAAAAAATTTCATCTAAAGGTTTAGCGATTGCTTGCACAAACAGTTTATTTGGATTAATTTCAATGGTTATTTCATTTTGTTGACGTTCTTTTCTACAGGTCTTCCATAGGTCAAATAATTGATGGTTTCTCAGAATTTCAATTATGGATTTCTCTGAGATATCTTCTCTCTTGATATTGAAAAGTCGTTCTGCTGCAGGATTTGATAATTGGACTTTTCCGCTTTCATCTACAATTAAAACTGCATCTGTCATTTGGTTTAATACAGCATTGAGTGTCTTTCTCTCTAATTTTAATTCTTCATTTTGTTTATTTAAATGATCTGTAATCTTCCAAAGATATAAACTCAATAACTCGATTTCATCTTTTTTTTTCGAATTCTGTTCAAGAGCAAAATCAACAATCTCCATGCGGTTAATCGCCGAATTGAGTTGTTTAAGAGGTTCTAATGTTCGTTTTGTAATCATGAAAGCCAGGATAATTACAATTATCGCAGTCAACAAGGACGCCCCAATGATCGATAATTGGAAATTTCGTAATTTCTGATTGATGGTTGAAATTGATATAGATACTCGTGAAATTGCTAATATTTCTTGGTTATCAGTGATTATTGGCAAAGCAACATACAAGGATTCTTCTTTTGTGGATTGACTTATCCGAATGTCCGATCCAAAACCATATTGTATGGCATCTATTATTTCTTTCCGATTACTGTGATTTTCTAAATCAACCAAATTAATTTCAGAATCGGACAATACGATGCCGTCTGGGCGAATGATTGTAATTCGAGCAGACATCAGGTTCGAATAATTGATAATGATTTCTTCCAAATTCTGACCATCGGAATCTGAAATTAACAAAGGTTTAGCCTGGTCTGCGATTATTTTTGCATTGACTTCTAAATGTTGAATCAACGAATCTATGTAAATATTCTTAACAAATGAGGTGAGATAAATTCCAAGACCAGTAAATAAAACAATAATTAAGAGAATGAAAGGGCTAGCAATTCTGATTAAAATTGATTTTCGCATTCACTACCCTTCAAACCGATAACCAGCACCTCTTGCCGTTATAATCCGTTTGGGATTGGATGGATCTTCCTCAATTTTTTCTCTCAACCAACGCACATGAACATCTACTGTTCTACTATCCCCAATATATTCCCACCCCCATACAGATTCTAAAATCTGATCCCTGGAAAGCACCTGATTTTTATGTCTTATTAAATAAATCAGTAATTCAAATTCTTTCGGTTTCAGATTGACAATTTTATTATCTACGCGAAGTTCTCTTCTGCCTAAGTCAATTTTAATCTTATCAAATTCAAAGAATGATCTTTGATCTGCACCACTATTTATTAAATTAATTTCGTCTCTGATAATTTTAACTCTTCGAAGCATGGCTTTAACTCTGGCAATTAATTCCCTCATACTAAAAGGTTTTGTTAAATAATCATCAGCTCCCACTTCCAAGCCAACTACCCGATCGATTTCATCATCTCTTGCTGTCAGCATAAGAACAGGTGTGCTGACTTCCGACCGTAATTTTCGACAAACTTCAAATCCATCCATCCCAGGTAACATAATATCTAGCAAGATCAGATCAGGTTTTGAGTTTCTAACTACTTCTAAAGCTGATGGGCCATCGCCTGCAATGACAACTTCATATCCTTGTTTTTTAAGGTTATAAGCTAATGTCTCCTGTAACGATATTTCATCTTCTACTATAAGAATTTTTTCTACCATAATGGCTCCATTAAATCCTAATTGGATTTAATTTAATCGCTAACTAATTTTATTTTAAACCAGAACAGGCAAGTTGATGTTAACATTTAGACAACAATTGTTAACAATGAGGAGAAAAAGACGACTCAATTTTTAATTTTCCAACAATCTTTTATATTCATCAAAAAATATAGTTTCTTTTTTTCTTAAAGATTCTGCAGCTAACAAAGTAGCCAATGATGAGGTAAATAATTCCTCGAAAGTGATTGGCACTTCGAAATTTAATTCAATAGAATTAATAAATGCCTGCCATGAACCTAAATGGCCTTTATCTTGAGCAAAGCGACTATGATGTTGTGTTTTTTTGCCATTCGATGTCAAAATTAATTTTCTAAAATCAATTAACTGCACTACTTTCCCACCACAAAAAATTTCTAGTGTTTCCTTTTCAACGCTCTTATCTCCATTAGCTAAATATTCAATTGTGGCAATTGAACCATCATTAAAAATCATATTTATGACAACATTATCATCATTGTATTTTCCAAGGTTTGGAAGTCCAATCGTTTGGATACTCACTGGTTTTGAGTCCGCCAGGTATATACACAAATCAATGAAGTGACATCCTTCTCCGACAATTCTTCCCCCCCCTTGATTTGGATCATGTACCCAATGGTTTGCTGGGATAAAACCAGCATTTACTCGATAATGAATCATTTTTGGTTCTGAGGTTTTTTTTATAAAGTCTTTGGCTTTCAAAATAAATGGAGAAAATCTTCGATTGAATCCCACCATCAAATTTGATTGGGCATTTTTATAAGCTTGTTTTATTTCCAACAATTCTGTCGTATTTAATGCCAGTGGTTTTTCACAATAAATGTGTTTGTTGGCTTGCAACCCACGGATAATTTGTCTCGCATGATCACTGTGTCTGGTTAATATAACCACTGTATTAATTTCGTTATTATTAAATATTTCAGCTTCATCAGTACAGGCAAATTCATAATCATATTTTTTTGCTAATTGCCTGGCGCTTAATCCCTTTGCGCTACAAATACCCAATTTTTGAACGGATGTCGTTTTTTGAATAATAGGTAAGAATACTGCGCTTGCATATAATCCTGCTCCAAGAATACCTATGGAAACCTTATTGCCTTCCAAATTTAATACAGAGATTTTCTGTATATCAACACGACGCTCTAATTTTTCAGAGGATCCATTATCCGGATACTGGATGATTACGCCAAGAAATTTTTCATTATTCTTGCTTGTGATTGTCTCGTAAGCCTTAACTCCTTCTTCAATTGGAAAACGATGTGTAATTAATGATTTGACTTCTAGTTTTTTACTTTCAAGTAAATCAATAATTGCAGATAGATTTCTCCCCTCAGTCCAACGCACATAACCATAAGGATAATCCTTGCCTTGTTCTTCATAAGTGTGGTCATACCTACCAGGGCCATAAGATCTCGAAATCAAGACGTTTATCTCTTTTTCATAATAAATTTTTCTTGGAATTTCAAGACCAACAGCGCCAACAGCAACTACAGTACCTTTATCACGGGCTAATTGTCCCGCTAATTCAATTGGGTCATTTGAATTTGTATCTGCGCAAATAAAAACCACATCGAAACCACGGTTCTCTGTAAAATTCAACCCCTGGTCCAAAGCCAGTTCCCTATGAACTGCCACAACACCCTTGCTATTTGCTTGATCTACTCTTGACTGATCTAAATCAGTTCCAAATACTTTCAATCCAGCCGCTTTACAAACATCAATCATTATCAAACCCAACAATCCAAGCCCAATGATCGCTACTTTTTCCCCAATTTGGGGAGCTGCGATTCTAAATCCATGTAAAGAAATCGCACCTAATGTTGAAAATGCTGCGTCTTCATAGCTGACTGAATCAGGGATTTTTGCAAAAAGGTTTTTAGGAATAAGCACATATTCAGCATGGCAGGCAAAACCTCCTCCTGCACATGCGACTCTATCGCCGGGTTTGATATTCTCTACGCCTTCCCCAACCGAGATTACTTCGCCAGCAGAAGAATATCCTAACGCCATCGGTGTATCCAGTCGATTTAACGCTGCCTGAATGGTTGGGATAATTCCTTCTCGTTGAGCTTTATCAAGCACCTGCTTCACTAAATCAGGTCTCGATTTTGCTTTCATCAACAAATTCTTCTCTGCAAATTCGACAACCATTCGTTCAGTTCCAGAAGATACAACTGAAGCGTGATTTTTTACAAGAATATGGCCTGATTTTATGTCCGGAATCGGCACTTCGACAATCTCCGCATTTCCCTCTTTGATGTTTTGCAATAATTGTTTCATGGATTATCCTTAAAAAAACTGATACAGGTTACAAAACCTGTATCAGAATTATATTTCATTTTTCCAATTACTTTATTTTGCGTAATCGATTGCTCGTGTTTCACGAATGACTGTTACTCTGATTTGACCAGGATATTGCATATTTTCTTCAATTTTCTTGGCAACATCTCTGGCAATACGCAAAGCATCCAGATCATCAATATCTTCAGGACGAACAATAATTCGTACTTCTCGACCTGCTTGAATTGCATAACTCTGACTGACACCCTTGAAAGAGTTTGCGATATCTTCTAAAGCACGCAATCTTTTTATATATTGTTCCAAATCTTCTCTACGAGCACCAGGTCTTGCACCAGATATTGCATCTGCAGATTCAACAATGATCGCTTCTAAAGATTCCTGTTCAGTTTCGTGATGGTGTGAGCCAATCGCATTTACGATCTTTGGATTGACACCATAACGACGAGCAAATTCTGCGCCGATTAATGCATGTGTACCTTCAGTATTATGGTCCATGGCTTTTCCAAGATCGTGTAACAATCCGGCAGCTTTGGCAACCTCGATGTCTGCACCTAATTCAGATGCTATGACTGAGCCCAATCTTGCAACCTCAACGGCGTGAGATAATTGGTTTTGGCCATAGGATGTGCGGTATTTCAATCTTCCCAGCACTTTCAAAATCTCTGGTCTTATGCCTGACACCCCTGCATCATAAGCTGCTTGTTCTCCAGCCTCTTCAATGGTCTTTTCTACTTCTTTCTGTTTATCTTCAAGTACTTTTTCAATATGTGCCGGGTGGATTCTTCCATCTAAAATTAAATAATCCAAAGCCCTTCGAGCAACTTCTCTCCTTACTGGATCAAAACAGCTTATTGTTACAGCTTCAGGAGTATCATCTACAATCACATCCACACCAGCTGCTTGTTCAAATGCTCGAATGTTTCTGCCATTTCGTCCAACAATTCTGCCTTTCATTTCTTCATTCGGTAGAATCACGACTGAAGTTGTAACTTCATTTACATGCTCCGAAGCTACTCGTTGGATTGCATCTGCGACAATTTCTCGCGCTCGTTTTTCACCCTCTGCACGTGCTTCAGCCTCAATCTGGCGAATAATTCTGGCCATATCAGATCTGCCTTCTTTTTCTGCTTCCTGAAGTAGAATCTCTCTGGCTTCTTCAACGCTCATTTGAGCTATTCTTTGTAATTCGCCTAATTGTTGAGCGTACATTTTCTCAATTTCGTTTGATCTTTTGTCGATTAAACTTTGACGTTTATTTATCGTTTGCTCTCGAAGTTCAAGTCTCTCAATTCGGTTATCGATTTCAGATCGCCTTTTGTGTAATCTTTCTTCCTCTTTTAGGTTTTCATTTCGTCTTCTTGAGATCTCATCTTCAGCATCTTTAAGTACTTTTATTGCCTTATCTTTTGCTTCTAATTCTATTGTTTTCGCATTTTCCTTTGCATTAGCAATCATGGAGTCTGCTTGGTTTTGTCTATCTTTTTTTAATCGCTCTACATAATAGCGGTTTAAAAAGAATACAACAATTGCGATGATAATTACATCACCTATGATCAAAAATAGTGCTAATAATTCTTGCTTCCCCATTAATTCACCTCATTTTCCATTTGAATTTTCATATGTTTGTTGGCGATGAATATTCCATATCGTTTGAACTGTAGAATTTACAGTACTATATGAAAATCCGCGCCGGATTAAATATCCAGATAATCTTTGAAAAAAAACCTCTTTTTCATATCCCGACAATCTTCTGGCATATTTTTCAGCAGCTAAAATTGCTAATTCTTCTTCTGAAATCATTTCACCAGTTACTTCACTAATAATATCTTCACTTATTTTTTTATTTTTTAATTCCCATGTGATTAATTTTTTGCTTCTTGGTTTATAGACACTTCTGTTTTCTACCCAATTTTTTGCATATTCCAAATCATTTACATAGCCTTTTTCAACAAGCATTTCCAGGACAAGTGATATGATATCTTCTTCAAAATCGTTCTCTTTTAGTTTCTTAACCACTTCAAAAGTTGTCCGTGGTTTAAAAGAAATGTATTTTAAAGCTTTTTGAAAGCCCTCCTCAATTTGGTCATTTTTTTTCAGGCTATCAATCATTTCTTGAGAAATTGTTTGGCCAACCTTTAGATGTCCTGCATTAATAATGTACAAACCAAAAGAAAATTCACCATCGAGAAAAATATTAACTCGATTAGGATTTCTTTTTTGTGTTGTTAATGCAGTTATTGTGTTTTGCACTATTTAGCCATCAAATCTTTTTGCGGACTCAGATGACCTTGTTATTCAACCAGTAACTATCTTAGATTTTATGATTTATTTCAGAAAATCCATCATGAATGAATTAATTCATTAAATTTGTGATTCATTTCCTGAAACCTACATTCATCAAATTTTCAATCGTTAACCGATTGTTATGTTTTTATTAACTCTCATTCGATATGAGAGAAAACAATTTCAAGATCAAATAAAGTGATCCGCAATCATAATCATCAATAAAAATTAATGTAATTATTATAACTCATTTTATTTTATGGAATCAATAAATTTTTGATACTTTTATGAAGTTATTGATTTATTAGTTCAGTGTATTTGCCATTTTGTTCCAATAAATCCTTATGTTTTCCTTGTTGAACGATTTGACCCTGATGGAAAACTAAAATATTGTCAAAATAGTCCATATTAATGAAATGATGTGTAATAAAAATCATAGTTTTATCGTTGAATTTTTTTTGAAATAACTGACTAATTTCAAATGCTGATTTGGGATCCAAATTTACATAAGGCTCATCAAGTATTTGGACATCGGCATCATATAAAATGGATTGAGCAATTGCCAAACGTTGATTTTCACCACTCGAAAGATTCTTTCCAAACTCATCCAAACGTGTATTTATATCCAATTTTAAATTTACACTCTCAAGAACTTGAAAGAGTTCTTCATCTTCTGCTTTATCTTTGGCTATAAGTAAATTTTGCCGGATAGTGGTTCCAAAGATAAAAGGATTTGCAGTAAAATATCCAAACCTTCGCCTGATAATATTCTTTGGTATTGTTCTTAATTCTTGGTCTTTAAGGAATATTCTTCCTTCATAATCACTTCTGATCCCTAAAATTAATTCAATGAAAGTTGTTTTACCAGCACCATTCACACCGACAACTGCAATTTTCTCTCCCTTTTTGAATTCAATATTGATATTCTCAACAGCTTTGTGATTTTTGTCGCCAGGATAAGCATAAGACACATTTATAAATTTAATCGGAAAAACTTCATTACTGATTTCTCGGTTTACCTTTTCTGTTATAAAAGGAATATCTTCAATTTCTTGTATCCTTCTGGTGGAATTCTCAATATCACCGTACACATATGCCATGGATGGAATGTTTGATAATACTTCAAAACTGGATAAAACAACCAAGGAGATCACACCAACCAACACCAAATCCAATCTTCCTTCATTCGCGAGAAAAATACTTAGTACGAGCACTACAATGAAAATTCCTTGGTTTATATAAAAACTAATTAATTGCCATACAGATTGCCAGACTACCGTTCTGGTTTGTTCTCTTTCCAAATCGTTTATGTTCTTTTCCAGATCTAACGTCAATTTGGACTCAACCTGGTAGAAAACAGCTTCATCGATAAATTGGTTGAAATTTATTATTGAGGATTGGAATTGATCTCGTGCGAGTTTTACATTTCCTTTCGATAATTTGCCGATTTTTATTGAAAAATATGGAATGGTTATCCCTGAAATTAAGTACCCTCCAACATAAACAAATAATAATTCGATAGCTTGCAGGCCTAATAATATTCCAACAAGGATACTTATGATTAAAGAAACGATTGCTGGCGATAATAAACGCACAAATAAATTTTCCATTTGATTAATATCATTGACGATAATTGAGAGAATATTGGAACCTGAATATCTGTCAATAATTTGATGATGTCGATCAGACAATTTCGAAAAAACAGACAATCGCAGATTTCCTAAAATCCAAAAATTAACTTTATGTGTTTGTAACCTTTCTAAATACCTGAACAAACTTCTTGATATACCAAAAAATCTGACACCAACAATAGATGTTTGGAGTACCGCAATGGATGGATGAAATCCAGCCAAAATGATTAAGTAAGCCGAGACACCCATTAAGGCTATTGAGCTAATAACCGTACAACAACCAAGGAATATGGATAGGCTAATATCTGGCCATGATTTTTTTGCATAATGCCAGAAATTCCTAATCATTAAATTTTTCTCCATAATAAAATTTAATGAATTGTTCAAAATCAATATTTTTAGAAATTAAATCGTCGAAAGTTCCATTTGTTATAGACTTATCTTTTTGAAAAAAGAATATTGAATCTGCATTCCGTATGGTATGGATTCTATGTGCAATTGTCAGCTGTATTTTATCTTCACGGTTTTCATCAAGGACTTTTGAAATTAATTGTTCAGATATTGGGTCTAAATATGATGTTGGTTCATCACATAAAAGGATGGAAGAATTCCGCATTAGGAGTCTGGCCAATCCAATTCTTTGCCTTTGACCACTACTGATCGTTTTTCCAAACTCCTGAATTTCCGTTTGATAATTGTTGGGTAAATTTTCAATAAAGTCTTTTAGTTCAACAATTTTTAAAATCTTCTGCAAATTATTAAAATCGTAATTTGGGCTGGCGATTAATAAATTTTCAAGAATACTTCCACTAAAAATAGCAGTACTCTGGGGTAACCAGGAAATTTTAGAATAATAGTCATTAAGTTTTATCTGATTGATATTAATTCCATCAATTGATATTTTTCCACCAGTAGGATTAAGAAAACGTAATAAAACCCGAAAAAAAGTAGATTTACCGGACCCATTTTCACCTACTAAGGCATAATGCTTACCTATTTCAAAACAAAATGTGAAATCGTTGATAATAGGACTTTCATGATCAGGATAACGAATTGTCAGGTTTTCAACATTTACACTTTGAACAAGTTTTGTTGGGAAATTTACCAGTTTCAGGCTTTCATAAAATTCTTTTTTGATAATAAATGAGTCAATTTCTTTATATGCTTCAACCCCGTTCATAGCCGCGTGGAACCTTAATCCTAAATTTCTCAAAGGTAAATAAAATTCAGGAGCAATAAGGAGAATAAAAAACGCTTGTTCGAATGAGATTTTAAAATACAAAAGACGCAATCCAATTTCAACTGCAACGACTGCTATTGATAATGTACTTAGAAGCTCCAGGACTAATGCAGATAAGAATGTGATCTTTAAGACCGACATCGACTTTTGAAGATAATCATCATTTGCTTTTTTGATCCTTCCCAGGTGATTCTCATGTTGGTTATAGGCTAGAAGTGTCTTAATTCCCCTGATTGAATCCAAGAAAAAGATTGACATTTTGCTTAATGATTGCCATTGTTTTTTATTCCTTTTTTCGCTAAATTTCCCAATTAAGAACATAAAAAATGGAATCAGTGGTGCAGTTAAAATAAAAACAAATCCGGATAATAAATCAAGTGGAAAAACGAAAAAGAGAACACTGACAGGAATGAGAATGGATAAAACTACTTGCGGAAGAAAAAGCGTGTAATAATCTTCTATCGCCTCAACTCTATCAAAAAATATCGTTACCAGATTACCTGAATGGATTTTATTGATTGTTTTATTCTGAAACAAATTATCAGTTAATTTTCTTCGAAATAAACTCTTAATTTTTTGAGCTATTTTTTTTGTAAGTACTTCACCAAAAAAATTAAAAAGCCCTCTAAAAAATATCAGAACCATGATTAGTAAAATTGGTTTTGTTAGTAGGTCAAATGATTGATTAATGAAAATTACATTGTCAATTAATTGGGATATGAGTTGGATTTGAAATATTAATAAAATTGTCCCAATTTCAAAAAACAAGATAGAAAAAATAAATAGATTGGGAAATTTAATCAACCAATTAGCTAGTTTATTGTGCAATATCAAAAATTCCTAATGAATTCGAATTTTCCATCGATATTAATAAAACTATTCAAATTTCAATAAATTTAGAATATCCAGATAGCAGGCATAAAATATTTCATTCATAATGGAATTATCCACTTCATAAGGACCACCAAAAGAACCATCCTGAAAAACACTTTTCGTACCTTCAGCGCTTAACAAACCTTGATAATGTGGCGGAGTTTTTTCAGTTTCAGGTAACTCACCTACCCTGGTAAATGGAAATGCTTCCAACCAATTCGCGTGTGCGGGTTTAATGTCGTTTTCGATAGTAATTTTTTCAACACTATGAGATTGCCACCATGCATACCAGATCACATGAAGATCTGAATATTTATTGAGTATTTCGTTTATTCTTCCTTTTACAGGATCATTTCCGCCATGTCCGTTCAAAATTAATATTTTTTTGAACCCCTGATGATAGAGACTATCAATTACATCCTCAACAAGGTTCATTAATGTGCTTGTGCGTAAACTTATGGTTCCCGGATAGCTTAAGAAATAAGGTGAAATTCCAAAATTAATGACAGGCGCGACAACAACGCCAGTTTCTGTTGAAACTGCATCAGCTAAGGCTAATGGGATTCTGGTATCCGTTAAGAGACTCAAGTAAGCATGCTGTTCACATGCACCAACAACCAAAATAACCCGATCATCTTCCTTCAGGTAATTTTCTATATCCATCCAATTGTATTCTTCGAAACGCATAAGAATCTCCTCAAGATTTAATCTGAAATTTTAGCAAGAAATAATTAGTTGAGAATAAAAAAACACCTTAGATAATCATATCATCTTTGGTGTCTGGTATAAAAAATTTGAAGTGGACCCAGAGGGATTCGAACCCTCGGCCTTCTCAATGCCATTGAGACGCGCTCCCAACTGCGCTATGGGCCCATTTTATCAATTGTTAACCTGATCCGAATTTCAAGAGGTTGCACCTAAGTGGACCTGGAGGGATTCGAACCCTCGGCCTCTTCAGTGCGATTGAAGCGCGCTCCCAACTGCGCTACAGGCCCTCTTTCAGGGTAGGTGAAATTCTACTCCGAAGAAAGACCTGTGTCAAGAGATAAAGAATTGGATTATTGTGATAAGGAAACATTTTTTTAAGGGATTTCCTTTATTGCGATATAATCACCAGGCACTAAATTAGAATATATTTCCATCAAAAAAAAACATAGCAAAAAAGCACAAAGGATCCATTATGGATAATTCTCTCGCAATCGAAGCAAAAAATTTGGGTCGCATCTATAAAACCCAAAACAACCGAAAAGAAAAATTAAAAGAATTATTTGCATCGGAAATATCGCTAAAGACTTTTCAACATTTACATCGATGTCAAATCTTGATTTGATTTTGGTAATACTTCTTACTTCCTTGATCGCAGGTTTGATTACAATCTTCCTATTTAGTAAATGTAATCACTCCGCCCTTGAACAAGGTC
The DNA here is from genome assembly GCA_019429225.1 of Anaerolineaceae bacterium. GTDB lineage: Bacteria > Chloroflexota > Anaerolineae > Anaerolineales > Anaerolineaceae > UBA6170. The sequence continues at coordinate 8,585 of JAHYJK010000047.1, read as the reverse complement.
TAATAGACATAGCAACAAATTATTAATTCCCAGAAATCTTTAATAGATTGAATAAATATTAATCAAAGCTTCGCTGATATATAATGAATTTCGAAAGTTGATTTGGAGGATAGATGCATTTACAAAGGTTTTCAAATTTGATTGACTTAATGGCATCTCAGAATTTAGATGCAATTGCTTTAAATCCTGGTTTCAGCATGAGGTATTTAACCAATTTGAATTTTCATCTCATGGAACGGCCAACTGTTTTGTTGATTAAGAAAGACGGAAAAACTGCTTTTGTTCTTCCAAAATTAGAATCCACAAGAGCTGAAAGATCATTCGCTAAGGAACAGCTTTTCACATATGGAGATAATCCCGCTACATGGATCGAAGCATTCAAATCTGCAGGTGATTACTTACAAATAGGAAAGTCTGTGGTTGGAGTCGAATCAACTCGATTACGTTTTTTGGAATTTAATTTTCTAAGAAACTCATTACCAGAATCGAAAATTATCTCTGCTGATGAGGTTTTTGCGAGTTTTCGAATCATTAAAGAGGATTCTGAAATTCGCTATATGAAAACAGCTGCTCAAATCGCCCAAAAAGCGCTCATTGACACTTTACATACACCGGTAATAGGAAAATCTGAAAAAGAATTGGCATCTTTGTTAACCATCAACTTACTAAAAAATGGCTCCGGAGAATTACCATTCCTTCCTATCGTTGCATCGGGAGCTAATAGTGCAGATCCTCATGCAACACCTTCAGACCATATAATCCAACCAGGAGAGTTGTTATTGTTCGATTGGGGTGCAAGTTATGAAGGTTACGCATCCGATATCACCAGAACATTTGCCGTGGGTGATGTGGATCCAATCTTCTATGAAATTGCAGATATCGTTATGAGAGCCAATCAGAAAGGGTTCAAGGTGGCTATGCCAGGAGTCACAGCTGGCTCAATTGATGATGCCACTCGGGAAGTAATTTCCCAATCAGGATATGGTGAATACTTTTTCCACCGCACCGGTCATGGACTTGGGATGGAAGGGCATGAAACTCCTTACATCTATTCAGAGAATTCAGTTGTCTTACAACCTGGAATGGTATTTACCATTGAACCAGGTATTTATCTATCTGGCAAAGGCGGAGTGAGAATCGAAGATGATATTGTTATCACAGAGAATGGGGCAGAATCACTAACAGATTTGCCCAGAGAATTGCAGAAAATCAGGTGATCAAATGATTATATTTCCACGAATAATTCCTACAGCAGAACCATTTTATTTGCCAGGAGATAATATTGGTTGCATTCTGGTTCATGGTTTTACAGGTACACCTAAAGAGATGCGCTGGTTAGGTGAATTTTTGAATGAAAAATCTATTGGGGTTCTTGCACCCAGATTAGCAGGTCATGCCACCGAGCCTGGCGACATGCAAAGAAGCAACTGGCAGGATTGGGTTGCCAGTGTTGAGGATGCTTACCATTTCATCCGGCCAAACGCGGAAAAATTATTCATCATTGGCCTTTCGATGGGAGGTATTTTAGGAGGCGTTGCAGCATCGTATTTAAAATTTGAAGGTTTAATAACCATCTCAACCCCATATGAAATTCCTCAAAAGGATTGGCGATTGAGATTTCTACGACAATTCGCACACATTATGCCAAAAGTTAATAAAGGTCAAGGAGATTGGCACAACCAGGATGCTAAAAAAGACCATGTAGATTATCCATACCAACCAACTCGTTCAATTGCAGAGTTAATTGATTTGTTTACCCAATTCCAAAAATCTTTGCCCAAACTGAGTTTGCCAAGTTTTCATATTCATTCCACACAGGATAAAAGTGTTCCTTTTAACCATCTACAAAAAATTGTTGACCATAACGGATCATCCGACAAACGAACTCTGACCGTTCACAATAGTGGGCACGTCATCACCAGGGAACCTGACCGTTTTCAAGTATTTGAAGAAATTTACGATTTCATATCAAATCAATAAAATTGCTCCCATGAACCGAAACCTCAAATTAGTCTCTATTTCATTATTTATGTGGGGTATTGGTGAGGGGATGTTCTTACTGTTTCAGCCAATTTATCTAATTCAATTAGGAGCGGACCCTATCGCTATTGGAGTTATATTGGGAGGGATGGGATTCATGACAACCATCTCTCAAATTCCTTCCGGATATCTGTCTGATCGATTCGGGCCAAGGCCTCTCATGTGGATTTCATGGATTTTAGGAATGAGTTCTGCCTGGTTGATGGCTCTTGCAGGGACATTAAATTTTTTTATTGTTGCCTTATTGCTATATGGCTTAACTTCATCTGTTTTAGCTCCAATGAATGCGTACATAACTTCTATGAGAGGTAATTGGACTGCAGAAAGGTCATTAACGTTCACTTCGGCAGCTTTTCATCTGGGTGCCGTGATTGGTCCAACGATAGGAGGATACTTTGGGCAGCAATTTGACCTTCAAATTTTATATTATATTGCTGCAGTTTTATTCGTTGTATCTACCAGTTTTATATTATTTATCCAAAAACCAACAGTTGAATTACACCATGAATTAGGTCAGCATAAAAATTTAATAAAAAATAGTGCATTTATGAGGATTGCAATTTTAGGTTTTATTGGTTTATTTTTTATGGTTTTTACTCAAAATTTCACATCTGTGTATCTTATTGATTTCAAATCTATCAATTTACAACAAATTGGTTATTTAGGCACGATTGGAAACATTGGTAATGTTGTTTTTGCATTGACGCTGGGACATTTATCATCAAAAACCGGATTCTTATTAAGTTTTCCTTTTACAATCCTATTTCCTATATTATTACTCACTGGTAAAGAATTTGTTTGGTATGGTTTGGCTTATTTCTCGTTTGGTGGTTATCGATTAGCTCGAAGTATGCTGCTTGCTTATAGTAGAGAATTTATTCACTCTCGTGAAACTGGACTGGCATATGGAATTATCGAGACCGCCAACGGACTTGCAATAATCCTTGCACCTCCTCTTTGCGGAATTGTTTATAATCAAAATCCTCAGAATATTTTTTGGGTGTCAGCAATCGGGCTGGCTGTGGTTGGAATAATCAACTTTATTCACATATCAAAATTAAAAAGAAAGGATCCAAATTGGTTATAAAAATAATTCCATTCATCCTCGGACCTATCGAAAACAATTCCTATCTAATCATAGATGTTCCTTCTAATAAAGCGGCAATTGTTGATCCTTCGTTTGGAAGTAAAAAAATCCTTGTTGAAGCCGAGAAAAACAATTGCGAAATTTCACAAATCTGGTGTACTCACGCCCATTTTGATCATATTAGTGGAATAAACGAAATTATTCCAGAATTATCTCAATCACCTGAAATTTATCTTCATAAGAATGATCTCCCATTATGGAATGATCACGGGGGAGCAAAACTTTTTGGTTTTCCGTTTGAAAACAGGTACACACCTACCTATCTTCTTGAGAATTTCGATTCTATACAATTAGGAAATATAGAAATTCAAACCAGATACACCCCTGGGCACACACCGGGACATATTATCTATCATTTAGCCAAGGAGAATATTGTTTTTAGTGGTGATCTAATATTTCGCATGAGTGTTGGTAGAACAGACTTGCCTGGTGGAAATCATTTACAATTATTAAAAAGTATTGATCAAGAAATCAAGATCTTGCCTGATGAGACCAGGTTATTATCCGGACACGGTCCAGAAACTACAGTTGGGTATGAAAAAAAATACAATCCTTTCTTATGAAATTTTATATTTCTTCAAGCCAGAATACCGAAAAATATCTCTGAATAAAAATCCCAGCAGCACTTTTCTTTTCAGGAAGATTATTAGTTTATTAGAATTTACATCCCACAATCTTGCATGGAATGGGAGTTTTTCCATATTATTTTAGGGTATTGACTGACCTATTTACATATCTTGGAATTCTCTACCTGAACCGCTTATAATTGGATAAATAATCAGGATTAAGGGAGAATTTTTGAAAAATAAAAATTTAGTCGTAATTATTTTGGTGTCATTATTTATCATTATTTGTTGCTTATGCCTGGTTCTGGTTACATCAGGCGTTTTCTTATTTATTACATCCAACGAAATTACCGGATCTGGTAATGATATTCTTCCTCTAACAGAAACAACCCCTGTCCCAAATCCAAATTCAGATTTCTTTCCAAACGAAGAATTTAATTACCCTGACAATCCCGGTTTATTGCCATCCATTAACCCTGAATATCTAAATTCATCCTATGAAACATTAACCATCCTTCAAAACACTTATATTCCAGAAAACGACCCGAGGGATTTGGCTCGACGCCTGAAAGGGATCAAGTTTATTCCTGAAATTGTTCCAGATACACATGATTACCAGGTAGGTGATTCAAAGCAGTTTTGGGTTACCAATGTGGATACAAATGAAAATAAAAGTGTAATGGCTCGATTGGGTTACAAGACCAAAAATATTTTCTTCTGGATCGAAGAAGGGGTGGATTATGATAAAAATGAGCTCGAGCGGTTGGTAACAACCTTTGAATCAGAAATATTGCCAAAGAATCGAGAATTTTTTGGCACAGAATGGATTCCAGGGATTGATGACAATAGACGGTTATTTGTGTTATTAGCACAGGGCGTAGGGTCAGGATTGGCTGGATATTTCTCTTCGGCTGATGCTTTACCACCACAAGTTCATGAATATTCAAACGCTCATGAGATGTTTATGCTGAATGCTGACAATATTCGATTGAGTCAGAAATTTACCTATGGTGTTCTCGCTCATGAGTACCAACACATGATACATTGGTACCGTGACCGTAATGAAACATCCTGGTTGAATGAAGGATTTTCAGAACTGGCAGCTTTTATAAATGGCTACTATGAGTCTGGATTTGATTCTTTTTACCTTGCGAACACGGATATACAACTTAATGATTGGCCTAATAGTCCCACTAATACTACACCACATTATGGATCTTCATTTTTGTTTGTAAATTATTTTCTTAATCGATTTGGAGAAGATGCAACAAAATCTCTGGTTCAGCATGCTGGCAATGGATTGGATAGCATTGATGAAGTTCTAATAAATATTAATGCTGTAGATGAAATTAGTGGACAACAAATCACATCAGATGATTTTTTTGCAGATTGGATAGTGACAAATTTCTTACAGGATAAAAAAGTTGGGGACGGTAGATTTTATTATGAAAACTACACCCAGGCACCTAAAGCTGCAATCACAGAAAAAATTAATGAATGTGACTTCGATTGGAAAGAAAGGACTGTTGCTCAATTCGGCGTTGATTATATTGAACTAAAATGCAACAAAGATTACATACTTAACTTCAAAGGAAACACCATCACGAATGTTATCCCTGAATCCAGTTATTCTGGTGATTATGCATTCTGGTCAAATAAAGGTGATGAATCAAATATGATTCTCTCAAGAACTTTTGATTTTTCCGAAGTTCAAGCACCAATTTCAATGACTTTCATGACCTGGTATGACATAGAAATTGACTATGATTATGTGTACTTGACTGCATCAATTGATGGTGAAAATTGGCAAATTCTGGAACCGCCAACCTGTACGAATAACAATCCCACTGGCAATAGCTTTGGGTGCGGCTTTAATGGTAAAACCGGTGGTTGGATTGAAGAATATGTCGATCTGAGTGCTTATGCAGGTCAAAAACTTGAATTGAGATTCGAATATGTAACTGATGCTGCTGTGAATGGGGAAGGTTTTCTTCTTGATGATATCCAAATATCAGCAATTGATTATTTTTCAGACTTTGAAGAGGATAATGGGGGTTGGATACCAGAAGGTTGGGCGAGAATCAATAATTTATTACCTCAAACATATGAAATCATTTTATTGGAATATAAATCTGGAAAGGTGAATATCAACCGAATTGACTTACCGCCAACCCAGGAAATACAAATTCCAATTAGTGGAAAGATAAACAATAAGACCATTCTGATTGTTAGTGGTACCACAAGATATACTCGACAACCAGCTTATTATGAATTTCAATCTATTCTAAATTAAAACTTATTTAATAAACTTGTATTGGATAGTTATCCTTGACGAAGTTTAGATAACTCAGCTTCTAATTCTTCTCTTTTCCTCTGGGCAGCTGTCGATATTTCATTTTTGGTTTGCATGACAGAATCCTTTAATGATTCGCGTAAACCTGCGCCTGAATCAGGAGCGAACAATATGGTGATTATTCCAATAACCACAGCTCCTGTAAAAAATCCAATTGAGAATGATAAAAATTTTTTCATTAAAACCTCCGAGGTTAAAATTTGAATTATTTATTCAACTTGTTTTCTATAATTCTATCAAATCATAAGTTTAATTTCTTAAATAGATACGGTGCCCCAGCTGCAATCCAAAAACCTACCAAAAAATATCTTACAAATCGAAGGCTTTCGCTTATAAAAGGAATATCGTCTGGGAAAATCAAGCGTAAACCAGCCCACAAAATCATAACGCCAATCAATCCGATAATAAATCGAATAATTTTTTTCGTATTAGAAGAAGTGATTCTTCCTAATGGAATAGTTTTTGAAATCAGAACAACACCAATAACAATCCCCAACCAGGCAGCGCTCGCAGTTATCACGCCATCCAGGGCAAAGGGATTGATCGTTTCTCCCTCAAATACTCGATTGATATTTTTCTGATATAAAGGAGAGAATTGCCAATTACTATTTAATTGGACCATCAAAACTGCAAGAATTATTAAAATAAAACTCACCAAAACAGCAGCGCCAATTTTTTTATTATCTTTCCATGAGGAGATTTGATTGGAGAATTTTTTCTCTAGATAAATAAATGAAAATAAAATGATTCCTCCAATGAGCCAACCAACCAGAACATCTAAGATGAAATGAACGCCTAAATAAATTCTCGATAATCCAACCAAGACAAATACCAGGATCAATAACCATCTAATCCAGGTCTTTTTTACCAATGCAGCGAAATATCCCCACATGACGACGGCATGTTGTGAATGGCCAGACGGGATACCAAATGAAGTTTCATGGATATAAGCAACCACTTTATCGGTTACCCAAAATGGCCTTGGACTGTGGAATAAAAATTTAATCGACCCATTGATTCCATTGGATAACATTAATAACATCCCTAACCGGAAGCCTAATCTTGAATCAAAACACCAAAAAATCGCTGGCATTATAAACAAATAGAATTCCTCATCACCAAGAAATGAGAAGAATCTCATTGGAATATATAACCATTCGCCCAGACTCTGAAATAGTATGTTTATTTGTGACATGTTTTCCCAAAACATAATTTCAACTCCATATTATTTGTTGATGAACTATTCTCTTTATTGTACACTTGAACCATGAAAGCCCGTTTAGATCGTTGGTGGAATTTTGCTTCAGCCTTAATGTTGTTGGCTGCATTCATGATGACTTCCTTGAAGATTCAGTCTACGAACTGGACAGAGGATCTTCATCTTATGAATTGGCTTACATTTGTCGGATTCATTCTGGGTATCGGGATTGGTTTTAGTCAATTTCGGGGATTCATCAGTAAACTATTTATCATTTTGTATTCAATTTTGATTGTTCCTTATGCAATTGGTACTACATACAATTCAGGTATTCCCTGGCTGTCACGCTTCGAAAGCTTATATGGGAGAATCTATTTCTCCATTGAACAGTTGCTGGATAATATTCGCATCGAAGATCCAATATTATTTTTTGTATTCTTATGTTTACTTGTGTGGTTCATATCCATATCAGGTGGCTTTCTTCTAACCAGAACGGCTCAACCATGGATACCCCTATTGTTATCTGGAGTAACGATATTTACTTCGGAATTTTATGATCAAATTGGAAATAATCTATATACAGCATTTTTTATTTTTTTTGTTCTTGTTTTCCTGGCACAAAATTATTTTATCGAATCAAATAAAAACTGGAGAGCGAAAGGAATTCCAGTTGATTTTGAAACGGAACCTTTAATTCGAAGATCTGCATTTATTGTTGCCTTCGTAATTATTTTTTTAGCCTGGAATGCTCCCAATGTTGTTTCCGCTTTTCAAAAAGGAAGTCAACAACAAAAACAAATCATTGGATTTGTTGAAAATATCCAAAACCAATTTTCAAAATTAACAGCACCGCTGCAAGGAACAGCTTTCTTGCGGTCTGAATTTTTCGGCGACACAATTAATCTCGGCACCGGGTCTAATTTGAGTGATGAAATCGTTCTCGAAATTTCTGTCAATCAAAAGAAACCAGCAGGAAGCAGATATTATTGGCGAGCAAGATCCTACGATCAATTTATTGATAATCAATGGATCTCTTCATTTGACACAAGCAAACTCATTGAAGCAAACACAGATATAACGGATTTGCTTGAATATTTCTTTTTTCCACAAAGAACTTTCACAATCAAAGCAAGGACGAACCTCGGATTGTTATATACACCACCTTACCCCCAGAAAATCAATCGCCCGGTAAAAGCTTTTTTTGCAGATCTGTCCAATGAAAAGACTGATTACATTGCTCTTACTTTAGAAGAGATTGCATTTTCTGGTGAAACTTATGAA
>JAHYJK010000357.1 GCA_019429225.1 Anaerolineaceae bacterium | reverse complement strand
TCCGATCTATCCGGGCACTGGATGCGACCAGCAAAGCCGAATGGCGGGTAAATCTGATCTGTAAACAACGCGGCGTGTTCTCGCTGGGTCCCTGGGAATGGGTGAGTGGTGATCCATTTGGATTATTTACCGTGCGGCGCAAGTATGCAAAAGCACAAAAAATGGTGGTGTATCCTCCACTGGCTGATCTACCAGATGAATTATTCCCGCATGGCAAAAAGCTGGGTGACACCCATGCCCTTAATCAACCATTGATATCAGATAGTGTACAGGCAACTCAGACACGCCCTTATCAACCGGGTGATCCACTGCGTAGAATTCACTGGCGCACAACCGCACGTCATCAAAGCCCCTACGTTAAAATCTTCGATCCTGAAGCTGCCGCGCGCATCTGGCTGATTGCGGATCTGGATCCAGCAGTGCACACAAAAAATCAATCGGAGGATTGGCAGGATTCCAGTGAAGAGACCATGATTTTGTTATTGTCAGCACTGGCATCTCAATTGATTCATGAGCACAGGGCGGTGGGATTATTCGCAGGCGTTGATCCACCCAGTATTGTATTACCCCAACGCGGGCCTGCTTTCCTGTGGACCATCCTGGCAGAATTGGCGCCATTACATACCACCCAGCCAGTCAATCTGGCAGAGACATTGGCTTCAACCAGAAATTTGATCCCAGCCAGGGATCTCGTGATTGTCGTGACTCCTTCCATGCAAATCGATTGGATGTTTACCCTGGCACAGATGACACATCGCTTTGCTGAAAGAGAAGCCTGGGCTTTTCTTCTGGATCCAACCAGTTTTGGCATGGACGGAAATCCAAAAGCGGCGCAAGAACAGGCCGCTGCGTTGGGGATCAGCACCCGCATTGTACAGCCAGGTGACATCCTACCACAATGGGGTGGTATGGGGACCTTGCGGCGTTGGGAGTATCTGACCCTGGGGACTGGCAAGGTGGTAGTTAAGAATCGTCCGCGACTGGCTGAAGATTTAGAAGCCATTGAGGTGGGGAAATGGGCATAGATTCACTTCCAGTGCCCATCGGTAAAATTTCCATTTCCAGGTGGATAAAAGAGATCAACTGGTTTGGTATATTGATCACAGCTGCCCTCTTGCTCCTGTTGGTCTACACGCTGGGTGAGTCTTATTGGGTTCGGGTTCCACCGCCATTATTTTTCGTCATGATGCTGGCTGTTATCAATGGGTGGTTGTTAAGCAAAACACGCTGGTGGATGGGATGGGGTGTAGTCTATAGCCTTTCGATGGCTCTCGGATTTGGCATTCAATATATCGGAAAAATCATTCCTGAAGTAGTTGAGTTGCAGTTGTACGAATTGCTTGAAACAATGAACTGGCAAATCTTTCTATTTCTGGAACGGGGAAACGGATGGCTGCAATCCATTCAAACCCAAAAGATTATTCATGATGAAGGTTTCTGGGCCATGGTTTTGATTATTCTGGTGTGGGGATCTACCTCATGGTTGGTGATCTGTCTGAACAGGGGAAAGAACTTATGGATCGCTTTACTGCCTTTATTGGGTTCGATTGCGTTTGTTTTACACTATGATCGCAAAGATGTTTTTATGCTGTTGGCAGCATTGTTTCTGGGAGTAGTGCTGCTAACTCATGCTCATTATGCGCAAAAAGAGAAAATCTGGCAACGGCGAAAGCTCGATTTTCCGGAGCAACTGTGGATTGAGTGGTATGTAGCAGCTGTGGTGATCGGTATTGTGGTGTTGTTTGCCGCCAATCTTGCTCCCACATTCACAACGCCGGAAGGCTGGCGGGAAATCCGGAACTGGGTGGAAGAGATGAGAGAACCTGAACCTCCTTCTGTAAAGGATCCAGGTTCTGGAGGATACGTTTATCGACCATCTGAGACCCGTGATGAAGGATTAATGCTCTTGCAGCCGTTGGATTTATCCCGGGTGGGTAATCCGCTTCCACAGATGGAGGGGACTGTGATGTGGGTACGCACGGGGGATGTGACACCGCGTCCCTGGCGAATGGCTATCTACAGTACATATACGGGCTCAGGCTGGGTAGAAGCAGAACTGGATGAGCAAAGCGATGTGTTGGTAGAGGAAATGCCACAGCAGGGCAGAAAAGCCTTGTATCAACGTTTTACGCTATTCCGGACCAGTGATGGGCACTTATTTTCAGCCGCAGAACCGGTGCAAACTTTGAATGAGGATGTCAGACTGGTATCACTGCTTAATGATGACAGCCAGATTGTTACCGGTTTTATAAGGCAGTATGAAGTGATCTCCTGGGTGCCAAATGTGAGCGCAGAGATGCTCCAGACTGCTTCCGGTGAAATCCCCGCGTCGATTCAAGAGGAATATTTACAGGTACCAGAAACAACTCCCCGGCGGGTGCGTAATCTGGCAGCGAGATTGGTAGATGGACAAAAGACAGTCTATGAGCGAGTGATCAAAATTCAGGATTATGTACGGCAGTCTGTACCTTATGATCTGGAATCAGCATTACCAGCCAGTGATCAGGATGTGGTGGACTATTTCCTGTTCGAAGCAAATTCAGGTTTCTGCACCTATTACGCTTCAGCCATGGCGGTATTATTGCGCATTGAAGGGATCCCTGCCCGACTGGTCACCGGATATGCACCCGGTGAGTTTGTTCCGGAACAGGGGAATTTTGAAGTGACCGGGGATCTGGCGCATGCCTGGGTGGAGGTGTACTTTCCAGGTTATGGCTGGATTCCGTTCG
>JAHYJK010000356.1 GCA_019429225.1 Anaerolineaceae bacterium | reverse complement strand
ATTCTGGATTATTATGAGAAAATATAGCAACAAATTTCACAATTATCACAAATCGGGAAATTCTTGTAGTAAACATCTTGAAAATATCAGGTGACAGATGCATAAACATCATAAAACTTTACGTCTACTTGGCTGGATAACACTGACCATTCTGGCAATTGTCCTGCTTACATTTACCTCTCCCAAACCGGTGGCTGCGCAAGAAGGCAATCCGGTTGTAATCTATATGTTCTGGGGTGAGGGCTGCCCACATTGTGCAGCCGCAAAACCTTACTTTGAGGACCTGGCGAATAAAAACCCTGAAATAGAGTTACGATTCTTTGAAATCTACAATTCTGCAGAAAATCAGGAAAAATTTGCCAAAATGGCAGAAGCATTTGGCTTTGAAGCCTGGGGGGTGCCTACTATTTTTATTGGAGATCACTATTGGGAAGGTTATTCTGAAACTCTGCAACCAGAGTTTGAGAGCGTCATCAACACCTGTATCGAGAATGGTTGTAAAGACGCCGGCGCTGGGATTATTGCTCCTGCCACAAACCAACCTTCCAATATTGATCCGGTAAACACCGAAGAGGAAATTGTCAAAAATCGCAAGATCAAGATTCCCTTGATTGGTGAAGTTGACCTAAATAATCAGCCTTTATTCATTGCTACTTTATTGATCGCCTTTGTCGATGGTGTCAATCCCTGTTCTATCTGGGTACTCACCATGTTGATCGCACTTACCCTGCATACCGGTTCGCGCAAACGGGTGGCACTGATTGGTATCATCTTCATTTCCATCACAGCACTGGTCTATGCCCTCTTCATCGCCGGATTATTCACATTCCTGACCTTTATCAGCTTTGTCACCTGGATCCAGGTGGTGGTAGCTATAGTCGCACTGGTGTTTGCGCTGGTCAACATCAAAGATTACTTCTGGTACAAAGAAGGCGTATCCTTCACCATCAGCGATGATAAGAAACCCGGGCTGGCTAAACGTATGCGTAAAGTGTTGGAAGCCAGCAACTCCTTGTGGGGTGTAATCGGCGCTACTGTCGTTCTGGCTGCCGGTGTCTCATTGGTGGAATTCTCCTGTACGGCTGGGTTCCCGGTGTTGTGGACCAATATGCTTTCATCTCAGAATGTAGCCACCGGTGAATTTATCCTCTTACTTCTTCTGTACATGTTTATTTACCAGATTGATGAATTGGTCATTTTCTTTGTAGCTGTGTTTACATTAAAAGCTTCCCGCATGGAAGAAAAACATGGCCGCATTCTCAAACTGATCGGCGGTACGCTCATGTTAACGCTGGCAGGTGTGATGATCTTCAATCCCAACCTGTTGAATGATCTCAATAGCGCTCTGGTCATTTTCGCGGTTGCATTTGGTCTGACTGCTTTGATCCTCCTGGTGCATCGCAAGGTTCTACCTGCTTTTGGTATCTGGATTGGTACCGAAAAAGACCTCAAGAAAAAATCAAAAAAGAAGAGACTGTCCCACGATAAACTCAAAAAAATGTCTCATAAAAAATAAGTTCTAGTTCAAAAAAAGCACCTGAATAGAGGTGCTTTTTTCGAAACTTTATTACCTGAAAGGGTTTTAACATTCACACCTGCAGTGGTCATAAGGGTCACTATGACGGCACGCTTTATCACACATAAAGATGTGCCCCTGAACACCATAAACGTAGCCCATCGGTACCATGTGAATTGCTCTGATATCGGTTAATATTTACCATGACCAACAGGTGAACGAAAACCTGGGGATTTGTGTTTCCCCAAAAAGGAAGTTTATGATCGAAAAATTAATGTATCGCTTTTCCCGCCCCGTTGTAAAAACTTACACAAAATCAATGTTGAAAATGGATGTGCAATGGCACGAACCATTTCCAGCGGGAGCGAAAATCATTGTGGCTAACCACCCCACCACCACCGACCCCTTCTTTGTAGCCTCATTAGCCAGCCACCAGGTATTCATTTTGATCAACGAATTACTTTTCAAAGTTCCCGTGTTGGGCGAATATTTACGGCGTTCGGGACATATCCCGGTTGTCGCCGGAAATGGCAAAGCAGCCATGGATGAAGCCTTAGTACGCCTGGCAAAAGGTGATACCATCATTGTCTTTCCAGAAGGAGCACTCAGCCCGGTTGAAGGTGGTTTTTGCGAACCCCGTACCGGAGCAGCCCGACTGGCATTGATGAGTGGTGCACCGGTAATACCTGTGGGAATCCATCTGCCTTTAGACCGTGTTCGTTTCATCGAAAGTATGGTGGAAGGAAAAGTGGAAATTGGCCGTTGGTATACGCATGGTCCATATAATATGACGATCGGACGTCCATTGGTATTCCGTGGAAACGTAGAAAATCATGCTTATGTGCGCCAGGTATCCAAAGCGATCATGCATCACATCATTGAAATGGCTCACCAGAGTCGTGGAAGAATGCAGCAGGGGCCAACCGCAATGTCATTGCCGGAACTTTATTAGTTCAATTTGAAGGGAAACAAAAGAATATGAAAATTGTTACGGATAGTGGCATGGACACTTCCCCAGGCCAGCTGGATGGATTTGACGTGGTTCAAGTTCCATTAAAATTAGAATTAGATGGCAAAACGTACTTAAGCGGTGTGGATATTCAACCTGAAGAATTTTACGAACTACTCCTCACCACCCCCAGTTTACCCATCACCTCATTGCCCTCACCCGGTGAATTTGCAGAAGTATTTCGAAAATATGCTGCTGAAGCGCCTATACTTATGATACACATCTCATCTGGATTGAGCAACACGTTCCAATCAGCTCATTCAGG
>JAHYJK010000355.1 GCA_019429225.1 Anaerolineaceae bacterium | reverse complement strand
ATTGTCTCCAGCTGGCGAAGCACAACCGGGGAGGAGATATCACCGGCATGGATGATCAGTTCCACACCCATCTCTTTAAAGGCAGGCAGGATATCAGGGTGCAATGCGCCCACCCGATCCGGGATGTGGGTGTCGGAGAGTACACCAATTCTGACAACGTCTTTATTCAGATCCTTTTGCATTTGAATTAAACCTGATCCATAGCTAATTTTGAATTATTCTCAAGTAGATTCTTTTCATACTTGCTAAAGAAAACCCAGGTTGAAAGAATTGAAAGGCAGTAAATACTGGCTGTAATCAAGAATAACGGTTGAAAACCATAACGGATCTGGATCAATCCTGAGAGAAATGGACCGATTGCCCAACCTGCCGTCCAGGCATTGCTGATAAGACTATTCACAACCCCCTGTTCATGCTCAGCCACATTCTCCATACAGAACGCATTATAAAGCGGAACAGCCATATTCATTAACACACCTCTAAGTAAGAATCCTACGACTGCCAACCAGAGGTAAGGTGAGAATCCAAGAATTAGCAAAAATATGATGCTGCTAGCCTGTGTTAAAACAACTACCCGTATTTTACTATTGAAGAATTTAACCAATCGAGGACCAATAATCGAACCAATTCCTACAAATAATGCGCTGAGACTGAATACGACACCAAGAAGATTGCTATTAACCTGAAATGTCTCTGAAAAATAAAGGTTCATGTAGGGTATTGTGATAGCTGCCCCAAACCCTAACAGCATTTCTGGTAATACCAATTTCCATGTAAAACCCTTTTGCATCGTTTGTTTTAAAAGATCCCATTGATTTGATTTGATGAGATGATTGTCAATCTTTTTTGGCTCTTTTAATAATGAAATAGGAATCAATGCAAACAATCCAAGAATTACGCTGACCAATAATACCGATTGAAAAGCCTGTGCACTATCTGCTGGAATCCTCAGCAAAATCCCAAACCAGCCCGGCATTTGACCTGCAAACATATTGCCAAGCGCACCAGCGAGGGTACTCAATCCAAAATTAAGGCTGAACATCAGCGCACGATTATCGGTTTGGGAGACCTTCATCATGAATGGTGCCTGGCTTATAAAGTACAAAGAATTACCGGTTCCGCCAATAAATGCTACCAGGATCAACAATACTTTTGATTGGACAAATAATTGCAGTCCCATTCCGGTTATGGACATTGCAAGACCTATGAGCATGGCAGGTTTTCGACCAATGCGATCAGAAAGCATTCCAAGAGGGATGCCCAGCACGAGTCCGGCAATCCATGGAACTGAGTTTATCAACCCCAGGAAATCTTTTTCAAATCCCCGTGCCAGAATAAAGAAATTAAAAAATAATTGCCAGGTACTGAAAATAATGCCATTGATAATGGTTGCCAGTAAGAATAAGCGCGCGCTTTTGGGAAATGTTTTAATTTGCTGCCATGTGCTCGTCGATGCTGCCATTGTGGTTAAGATCCTAAAATATCTTTAATCTCCTCAATTGCCTGAGAAGTCTGTGTAAAATGCACTGTTTTGAATCCCAATGCCTGCGCTGCCTGGATGTTCTCAATGAAGTCATCCACAAAAATCGTCTCACCCGCGCTCACCTGCAATGCATCCAATATCCATTGATAGATTTCGGGTTCAGGTTTTGCCATCCTCACTTCCGCAGAAAAAACGGATACATCAAAAATATCCAGAAAGCCAAAGCGGTGAGTCAAGAGATCTCTGGCGCCGCTCCAGGCATTCGATAACAATCCAATGGCGTAATCAGGCTTTAGAATTTTGGTGAAATTAAGCAGCTCCTGATCCAGTTGATCTCCGCCCCAAAAATCATCCCAGAATTTCACCATCTCTGCCTCATTCAGATCGAAATGCTTTGCGATGAAGTCCCAATGCGCGCTCTCATCGATCGCCCCCACGGTTGCCAATTGAGCCGTCTCGGATTGGAAAACCAGCTGGCTTAATGCTTCATAGCTCAGTCCGAATTTGTGTGCCAACCGGGTTCTGGGATTTTTATCTTTTGTCTGCACAAAGACACCGCCCATATCAAAAACGACTGCTTTAATGTGATCTGATTTCATAGATGCTCCTGCGGTGAATTTTATCACGAGCCGGCGCTACCGGGTCAGTTCCTCCCACTCGCTTTTCAGGATGCCCATGCGGTACATATCCCAGCGTCTGCCATCACGATGCAAAAATTGCCGTTGCACCCCTTCCCGTTTGAATCCGGCTTTCTCGTACGAACGCACGCCGCGCGGGTTGTACTCAAACACGGTCAGGCTGATGTGATGCAGGTTGAGCATGCTGAACCCATTGGCCGTCAGAATGTTGCCGATTTCTCCTTCATACTCCGGTAGATCGTATTCCACCCGGTACAGGTTCAATTCTTTGAAGGCATAATTCAATGCCAGTGGGATGATTTGTTGCTCGGCTTTCCCATATTGCTCAGGATCACCGATCGCCAAAACCAACCATCCCACTCCCTGGCTCCACAACATCCAGAGGCGCAGATACCCGATCAGATGTTGATCTGTTTTTTGCCGGATAGCAAAATGGACTACATTTCTGGCTTCGTCCACTTTTTTCTCAATTTTTTCATACTTCTTCTTGAATTCATTTCTGGATAAAGGTTTGATAAAACTATCGCACCAATATTTGGCATAGCGCAAATTCAAAGAATAAGCCGCATCCGCTTCGGGATCCTTCTCAAAGTCGATCGCTGTCAGGATAAAATCCTGACTTTCAAATAATTTTTCATTGATCA
>JAHYJK010000354.1 GCA_019429225.1 Anaerolineaceae bacterium | reverse complement strand
CAATATTCGCTTCATCAGGGCGGACATAATTATCCTGCAAGGTTGCCAATACGGCTTCTAACCCCGCTTGGATTTCTTTTTCTTCATCACTGGCACAATAACGCGCTAATAAAAACTCCAACACGAAGGTAGGGACATTTGTGCCCTTTTTGATTCGGTGAAGCAAGTCCTTGCGGACAATTTTTCCCGGGTAAACTTCGGCTAATTTATTATCAAGTGCGTCCATTTATTTTTCCTATACTAAATAATCTGTTTCGAGATCTAAAGGTTCACCAAGGGCCATGGAAGTTGTAGGATCTAAGGCCTTTACAGTGAACTTTCCCTCATAATGTGGGTCCATTTTCAATGCAATTTGCAGGCTTTGACCCGGGTTTATCTTAATCGTATGGGTGGCAGGATTGACTGCATCTCCTGGTTGTGCTTCTCCAACGATATCCCCTTCTGGACTATGTGCTTCTAAAAGGAATTCGATCGGCTTTTGTAATGCAAATAGTTGTGCTTGCCCACTCGTGCCGATATTAATTACCGGCAAATAGGTCGTTATCTTATTTCTTCCCTGACGATATTCTAATTCTATGGAAATTCTCTCGACTTCCTCTTTTACGGATTGCTTGAAGACAATGCCAATAATTGGCACGATCGCCTCTTGCAAGGAAAGACCACCATGAAAATATACTTCACCTGATCGATAGGATACCATCCCCCATGGGATGGCAACCTGTTCTAAATTGCTCTTGATCCCCAACTTCTCGACTGGCATCACCAGGTTATTGGCATCTAGATCACCGCTGCCCAACAAAAGACGATTATGAATATTATGCCAATTGCCAGTGGGTTTAGCACATACCTGGTTTTGGTTCACACCAGGATTAATAAAGAAACCGTGATCCGTCATGATATAAGCTTCTTTGAAACCCAAATCCTGAAGTTTCTTACAACCCGATCGAATTTTGTTTAAAGTCCGACTGATCAGTGAAGGCGCTGCTTCCGGGTTAGTTTCAAAGTCATTATCCATTTCATTGCTGCGCAGGACCAGCAACTCGACGGTTTGTTTAATTTCTTGACTCCCCTTGATGAACTCATCGAGCCGTAGCGATTGGAAACGCTGACCATAATGCCTGGTAATGATGTCCATCCGCTGTGCGACCGTTGTCATCGTTTGCTCTGACCAATTTACAACAGCACTTCCCGCCTCCTCATTAATGCTCATGTTCTGGTTTGCTTCGGGCAACAGACTTGCCATACCAACCGATGTTATTGTTGGCAGCTGTGCACAAGCCACCCGAAGAGAAACCTGACCGTACTCTTCAAGATAAGTGATCATCTCAGCGCCCAACTCATAGCGCAGCGCATCGATTTGAAAAACAGCAATCCGACGACCACTTTGTTGTAATGATGGTGCAACGAGTAGATCAAAGGCATCAACATTAGCCTTTATATTGGGAATAGGCCAACCACTACCCTCAATTAGCTTTAAAAACGCGTGTTGTAATTTGGATGAGACTTTGAGATAATTGCTTTGCGCTTGCTGGCTAATGTTTTTTATTGTTGGAGAATCATCGAAAATACCACTGGAAGCCTGTTCAAAATTCCGGTAAAGGCGATCAACATCAATATAACGTTCGCAATAATAGTCTATTAACTCATGAATAGCTCTAGAATGTGTTTGAATCAACGTTTCTGCAGTATGACTGGCGTCAATCAAAGCGCTAGCTGAAACAAGCACATCCCATTGGGCTTTATTGGTACCAAAATCCTGCCACACAGAACCCTGGTGTTGACTTATCATCTCGTGTAATTGGCCAAAATCATCATTTATAAGTGCATCAGCAGCCTGCCTAAAGCAGATTTGTTCTTGAAACGCAAAAGTTTGACGCCCACCCAAGGCTGTCAGACCCACACACTGCGTTGATAAATCGAGTGTCTTTTGAACCTCATTGGCTCTTTCGACATATTCGGGGCGTGTCCTTAGATCATTTCTTAGAGCATCACAGAGATCATAAACAAACCTTTTCGCCTCCAAAGGCGCTTTGGGGACATTACTTAAGGATTGGGGCATTTCTACGGAGAAATCAAACACAAATTCACTGAAGAGTACATATCGCCATAGCTCATCAGCGATAGCTGACCATGATTTCATTTTTGTGATCAACTGCATACCTAATACGGTCATCAATAATGATTTTGCTTCCGGAATCCATGAGGTTTGGCTCTCTAAAGCGAGCTTTTGCCGATTATCAGGTGCAAGTAATGCCAACAGAATGTTCCTGGGGGATTCGGTACGTAGTAGAGCTTGCAAGGTCGGCCATCCCTTCCCACCACCAATCGCATCGATCACCGCAAAACTCGGATTGGGATCATTGTCGAAAACCTTTTGGATTTGGGTAACAAACTCTGGCTTAGCTTTCAAACAGAGACTTTTATACTCATCGCCGTCATTTTCTGGGTCAGGGAAAACAGCTCCACAGGCACCATAAACTGAAAAGGGATCCCCTTGTTTTTCGGTATCCGTTAGGGGTGGATCGGTTGGGATGTAGATCATCATCCCTTCAAGGTCATTATTTGGCGAAGTCAGTCGCTGAAAGGTAGCCATCGCCTCCCGTCGGGAGATGATGCTCGATTCCGAGGCATCGATAAGGGTGTGTTTGCTGTCAGCAATCAGTTTGCAGATGTCATAATACCGATGTGTGGGGTCGTACACCACCAGAACAACATGTTTCTGCAAACGAGGAATGATGACCTCATTTTTAATAAATTCGCTGATATTCATAATTCATCCAATGGCTATTGTTTTCTTTGATCGCA
>JAHYJK010000046.1 GCA_019429225.1 Anaerolineaceae bacterium | reverse complement strand
CAGCCTGGAAAATGGTGAAATCTATTTCTAAATAATTTCTTTCTTCAAATATTCAATATTGACCCCCGAAATCATAGTTTTTTTCACGAAGTCACTTTTTTCACGAAGTCACTCGAAGAATCTGCTTATCACTGATATAATAATGACGTTTTGAGTGGATACCTTGACAATCTGCCTTTTTAACCATAATAATGATTGGTTTGAGAGGTTAGTTAGAAAATTATATTTTTAGAAGGGTTAGGTTCATGAAAGAATATAAGACCGAGTCAATTCGTAACATTACATTCGCATCTCATAGTGGCGCTGGTAAAACAATTTTAGGTGAAGCATTGTTAAATTTTACAGGCGCGATCAATCGCATGGGTAAAATTGAAGACGGCTCAACCATTTCCGATTTTGATGAGGAAGAACAGCGTCGTAGTATTTCAATTTACACATCTGTGTTACCTGTGGAATACAACGATTACAAAATAAATATTCTTGATACGCCCGGTTATACCGATTTTCTAGGTGAAGAAATTTCTGCATTACGTGTTTCTGACGGAGCAATTATTTTAGTTGATGCTGTCGCAGGTATCGAAGTAGGAACCGAATTAGCCTGGAATTATAGTGGAGAAAAGAATATTCCTCGTTTCATATTGATCAATAAAATGGATCGTGAGAATGCTAATTTTAAAAAGATTTTTGATTCATTCCAAGAATTATCTGATGTCCGATTGCTTCCCTTACAATTCCCCTGGGGTGAACAAACAGATTTTAAAGGTGTTATTGACCTGGTCACCATGAAAGCCTATAAAGGTGTGGGTAGCGAAAGTGTAGAAATCCCTGCTGAATTTAAAGCAGCCGCTGAAGAAGCGCATGCTGCAATCATTGAAGCTGCAGCTGAAGGTGCTGATGATTTAATGGAAAAATTCTTCGAAGAGGGAACCCTTTCACCAGAAGATATTTCCCGTGGATTAAAATCTGTTTTCAAGCAGGGAAGTTTCGTTCCGGTGTTTACCTCTTCCGCAACCAATCAGATCGGCTTGGTTCCCTTATTAAATGCGATCATCAATCTTATGCCTTCACCAGTCGATGCTGGTCCTTACAAAGCGACCAATAAGGGCACCGAAGTTGAGATCACATCATCTGATTCTGGCCCATTAGTTGCCTATGTATGGAAAACCACTGCTGATCCTTTTGTGGGAAAACAAACATACTTCCGTGTTTATTCTGGCACAGTCAATTCCGATTCTCGTGTCTGGAATCATGATAAAGGTGTTGAAGAAAGATTTGGAACAGTTAGCATCCCAAGAGGTAAAGAGAATATCCCCGTGAAAACTGTCCATGCTGGTGATATCGCGATTGTTCCAAAATTATCCGAAACTGTCACTGGTAATACCCTTGGTGATAAAAGTACCCCGATTATTTTGCCTTCAGCAAAATATCCAAATGCTTTGTATCGTGTTGCTGTTTCTCCAAAAACACAGCAAGACTCCGCAAAAATCAGTACGGTATTAAACCGTCTTTGTGAAGAAGACATGACACTTTCCTGGTCAATGGAAGCCTCAACCCGCCAAACAGTATTGCAGGGTATGGGCGACCAACACATAGAAGTCGCTGTAAGACGAGCTTCTTCTAAATTCCAATTAAATATTAATACCACCGAACCTAAAGTCGCTTATAAAGAAACAATCACAAAAGAAGGTGTAGGCGTCTACCGTCATAAAAAACAAACGGGTGGCGCTGGTCAATTTGGTGAAGTTCACCTGAAAACTCTTCCTTCTGATGGTGAATTTGAAATGACCTGGGATGTTTTTGGTGGTGCTGTGTCTCAATCCTACTTCACCTCCATCCAAAAAGGCATTCTCTCAACAATGAAGGATGGTATTATCGCCGGTTATCCTGTTTATGGTGTTCGGGTATCCGTCTTTGATGGAAAAGAGCATCCAGTAGACTCAAAACCAGTTGCCTTTGAAATCGCCGGGCGTGAAGCCTTCAAGATTGCATTTCAGGAAGCAGGACCAGTCCTCATGGAACCGATCATGAATGTAAAAATTATTGTTCCTGAGAATAATATGGGTGATATTCTCGGAGACCTGAATACCAGACGTGCCCGTGTTCAGGGTATGGATACTGAAAAAGGTCGTTCGGTTGTCACAGCTCAGGTTCCTATGGCAGAAATGCTACGTTACACCACCCAGCTTCGCTCCCTTACAGGTGGTCGTGGTATCTTCGATATGGAATTTGATCATTTTGAACGAGTTCCTGCACACCTGCAACAGGAAATCATTAATGCCCACAAACGCGATTTAGAAGAAAAAGAATAATCTTCTCGCTCATTAAAGAGGTATTTCTGTGACTAGAAATACCTCTTTTTTTATTGCATTTATAGAACTATTGTGCTACTATGATGTTGGTGATATTCTTCTATTACAAGGAGCAACTGCAGCATGATTTCTATTCAGAAAATTTTCTTAGGTGTCATTGTGGGATCATTGATTATGATATTTGTAGCAACCAGGTTACTTTCCCCATCAGAAATTGTTTCAGCCTCACCTAAGAAAAATATAGAAATTTCATCAAATATCAATCTAAGTTCAAATGAAACGAACTTATCCTGCACAATCTCCTCCTTGTATCCAATGGAAATTCAGCAATGGTGTAATTTAATCTCCATGAATGCTGAATCATATTCGTTGGAACCCAATCTAATTGCCGCTGTCATGCTTCAGGAATCCGGAGGAAACAAAAATGCCTACAGTAGCTCTGGCGCGGTCGGATTGATGCAAATAATGCCCAAAGATGGTATCGCTGAAAAATTTATGTGTATCAATGGCCCGTGTTTTTCGAATCGTCCGACCATGGAAGAATTATTTAATCCAGAATTCAACATCGAATTCGGAAGTCGAATGCTTCTTAATTTATTTGAAAAGTATGGAAATTGGCGTGATGCATTGAGAGCTTATGGCCCTATGGATGTCGGCTATCAATATGCAGACATCGTGTTATCAATTTTTGAAAATTATCAGTAAATAAATAGGATCATGTAAAATACAATCAATGCAAAAATTTTTTCTAATTGTGTTTTCTTTTGTAGTAATCCTTCTATCATCCTGTTCTTTCCACGATGATCCCCGATCCATGGCTTCAACTCAGATTTCTCTTACCTATGATGGCAACCAATGCCAACCTTATGAATCGTTTGTTCCTCAGGGACAGAAAATTGAAATCACATTAATAAATGAAAGTGAATTTGACATCACCTGGTATTTAATTTTTAGACCCATTGAAGGAAAATTTGAAGATCAGGACCCGAAAAATATTCTGGCTTCAACAAGTGCCATTGCAGGACAAATTTCAGCATCCACTTTCACAGCCCCAAATTTACCCGCCCGTTATGACAGTTTATGTGTTCGTGATGCTGATTCTGATAAAAGAGCATTGACCTATCTATTGGTTGTGCAACCCTATGAGGAGTAAAATACAGAAATTTTCCTCAAAACAGCCTTCACAAAGAATTCATCAGTGGTATAATAGCCAACGTTGCGCGGGAGTCGCCAAGTGGTAAGGCATTAGCCTTCCAAGCTAACATTCGCGGGTTCGAATCCCGTCTCCCGCTCCTTAAAAGCTGATCATTTGATCAGTTTTTTTCTTCTATCCATTAATCTTTTTGAATAACAGGAACAAGAATTGTATAAACCGCCTGATAAACCAATGACTGAGTAGAATAACCTTCAGAATTTAATCCCCCCAGAATATAAAGCCGGGTTTCATAAGGTAAAACAGCAGGTGAATCTCCAATTTCATTTGGTGCGGTTTCAACTTCTAACCAGGAATCCCTGGGAGGTAAATATTGGATGACAGGTAAGAATTCTTCATTAGAATTTTTTCCACCTGCTGTATAAATCATATCAGCCAGGACTATTGAATTCATTCCATATCGGGCTTCAGGTAAATCTGCAGCATCTTCCCAGGCTTCTTCTCCTAATAATTCTCTTTGGGGATAGTACACTCTGTGATCAACTAAAACCCCTGACTCATTCTTACCACCTATCAAATGAATTTGACCACCTAACACAACTGCAGAAAAATAAGCTCTGTTCGTTTCCATGCTACCGTAAAGGGCCCACTCGTTAATTCCAGGATCAAAAATATAAATACCATCCAGATATTTTTTTCCATCGAAGCCCCCAAATAAATAAATCTTTCCTTCATAGGGCACCAATGCATAGGCACTGACAGGAATCGGTAACTCTCCACCTTCCTCCCACTTATTGCTTCTAGGATTGTAGATCAATAATCCAGATTTAACCTCATTCTTATCATCAATTCCACCAGGAAGGTAAATTCTCTCACCCAATATAGCTACCTGAATGTCTTTCAAAGCAGTTGGAAGTTTGGCTCCTTCTGTCCATGCATCATTATCTAAATCATAGATAAGTAACTTATCAGAAATAGAATTTTCACTGACTCCGCCAAAAATCAAAAATTTATTTTCATAACGGACAAAACCCATATTGGATATGGCATCAGGTAAATTTTGAATGGTCGTCCATCGCTTTGAACTTAATTCTTCCAATTCAGCCACCGTGATTCCACCCCCA
Source organism: Anaerolineaceae bacterium (assembly GCA_019429225.1). Lineage (GTDB taxonomy): Bacteria > Chloroflexota > Anaerolineae > Anaerolineales > Anaerolineaceae > UBA6170. Next base: position 16,920 of record JAHYJK010000046.1, on the reverse strand, counting down.
GGTTCATTTGTGATTGATAAAAAACGATTGAGTAAAAATCCTGCCAGAATAAGGATAATCACACCAAATCCTATAATTAATAATAAATTTTTCCTGGAGGCAACAGGGGGTAGTATGTCTTGCGGGTGTACCTGCCAATTGATATCATCTGTTGATAAAACTTCATTCCGATTTTCAGACAGGTTAACTGATCCAGGTGAATCAACCAACCCCATCCGAATCGCTGTCATGGTGGCTTCAGTTCTGGATAAAACCCCTAATTTCCCAAAAATATTTCTTAAATGTACTTTTACGGTGTTAGGACTGATTGTCAAGGCATGGGCAATTTCTTTATTACTGGCTCCAGTTGCAACCAAACGAATAATTTCAATCTCTCGGTCGCTTAGTTCATTCTCATGAGTCATTTAATAATTATATCCTAGGTAAAGGTTGGAATTAATATTCTTTGATCACCTCAAATTGGATTAATCATCCTGAAATGTCAGACAAATTACATATTTTTTGAAAAATGTCTTGATTTTTTTTGGAAAAGTTTATAAACTTATACTGAATTAAATTGTTTAGAGATTAATTTTCAACCACTTTTTTGTTTCGTATTATACTTTCCATGCATATTCCTTACGCAAATTAATGCAATTGCGTTTTCCCAACTTAATTTGAAATCCATTACCAGGAGGTGAAATCCACGAAAAGTAATTGATCATTATGTTCTGAAGTCGATTTTAATCAATCTATCAATCTAACCAAGGAGAAGTTCCAAAATGAAGCAACTAAAAGTTATTCTTGTATTCGCCCTTTTACTAACAGTTCTGCTTTCAGCTTGTAAACCAGCTGAAACAGCACCAGAAGTAACAACCAGCGATGTACCATTGTTCTTTGGTGCATTTGCCACAGCTATTGAAGAACCCTGGGATGGTGTTATCCATACAGCATTAAAGAAAGCGGCTGATGAAGGAAAAATTAAATATGAGTACACTGATGATATTGGTTACTCAGGTGATATGGAAAGAATCATACGCGAAGTATCTGAAAGTAAGAAACCGGCTGCAATTTTTGGTGATGCTTTCGGTAATGAAGAAGCTGTCCGCCGTGTTGCCAAGGATTACCCTGAAATCGCTTTTGTTTTTGGTTCTGGTTTTGGTCCATCAGAACCCAATGTAGCGGTATTTGACAACTGGATTCATGAGCCTGCTTATCTTTGTGGTTTGATGGCTGGTGGTTTAACTGAAACAGGTGTAATTGGTGTCGTTGGTGGTCTCCCGGTACCTGAAGTTAATCGTATCGTTAATGCATTCATTGAAGGCGTCAAAGAAGTAAATCCAGAAGCCACAGTGCTTGTTTCATTCATCAATAGCTGGTTTGATCCGGCTGCAGCCAAAGAAGCTGCTTTGGCACAGGTTGACAATGGAGCTGATGTTCTCTTCGCAGAACGCTTTGGTGTAATTGACGCTGCTGTTGAGAATGGTTTGTACGCTTTCGGTAATATGAGTGACCAGTACGAATTAGGTCCAGACCACGTTGTCAATAGCCCGGTATGGAACATGACCCCAACAGTTGAGTATGTCATTAATCAGGTCAAAGCTGGTGCTTTCACAGCCCAGGATTTGAAAGATTTCAGTATGGTTGGAAAAGGTGGAGCATCATTAGCTCCCTGGCATGGTATGGACGCAAAATTACCTGCTGATGTTCTTAGCCTGGTTCAACAACGTGAACAGGAAATTAAAGATGGTCTCTTCCGTGTAAACATTGCAGAAGAAGCACCCGCTGGTTCAAATTAAATTCACAATTTTGTCAGGGCTTACCACTTTTCACCTGACATTATCATAGATATAAATTATTCTCTCCCCTCTTCTTAGAGGGGAGAGAAATGTCGGAGAAAAAATGTACATCGTAGAAATGCAAAAGGTCACCAAAATATTTGGTGAACTGGTGGCAAACGACCATGTCGATTTTCAGCTTCGCAAAGGTGAAATTCACGCTTTATTAGGTGAAAATGGAGCCGGAAAAACTACATTGATGAGGATTTTATATGGTCTTTATCAACAAACAACCGGTGATATTTTCATTGATGGCGAGAAAGTTACAATCAATTCACCTAAGGATGCCATTAAAAAAGGTGTTGGAATGGTTACGCAACACTTTGCTCTGGTACCCCCAATGACAGTGGCTGAAAATGTTGTACTTGGTTACACAGATAGCTTCGTACTAGATCAAGCAGCGATAGAAAAAAAGGTGGGCGAAGCGGCAGACCAGTTCAGTTTGGATATAAATCCAAAATCCATCGTCAGACATTTATCTGTAGGTCAAAGACAGAGAGTTGAAATCCTGAAAGCGTTGTATCGCAATGCCAAAGTGTTGATTCTTGATGAACCTACAGCAGTTCTTGTACCTCAAGAAGTTGATAGTTTATTTGAAACACTTAATCGACTTCGAAAAGATGATTTATCGGTTATTTTCATTAGCCATAAATTAGATGAAGTTACAAAAATTACAGATCGTGTCACTGTCCTACGGGATGGAAAATCTATTGGTACGGTTGATACTGTTAATGTTACCCAAAAGCAATTAGCAGCCATGATGGTTGGTCGTGATACATTTGGTGTCACCCGACAAACTGAAATTAATCCTGATAACAAGAAAATATTAGAAGTTGAAGACTTATGTGCACTGGATGACAAAGGTCTTCCTGCTTTGAAGAATTTAAAATTATCAATCAGATCTGGAGAAATCCTGGGAATCGCTGGTGTTGGTGGTAATGGTCAGAAAGAACTGGCTGAGATCTTAAGCGGTGTTAAATCACCTACCAGTGGTGTATTAAAAATAAATGATAAAAATTTGGTAGGGAAGGATCCTTCAGATTTTTCAAAAATGGGTATGGGTCGCATTCCAGAAGATAGACATGAAGGGGTCGTTGGCGACCTGACAGTATATGAAAATCTTGCACTGGAACATTTAGATGAATACTCAAAAAATGGTTTCCTGGACAAACAAGCAATTCGAAAGAATGCAGAAGAGTTGATTAAGAATTTTCAAATAAAAGCAAAACCTTCAGATAGAATTCGAACACTCTCTGGCGGAAATATGCAGAAAGTGTTATTAGCAAGAGTTCTATCACGTCAACCTGAAGTCGTTATTGCACCACAGCCCACCAGAGGACTTGATGTAGGTGCGACGGAATACGTCCGTCAACAATTATTGGAGCAGCGATCCAGAGGTGCTGCGGTCATGTTGATATCAGAAGACCTGGATGAAATTTTGAGCATATCTGACCGGATTGCGGTTATTTACGAAGGTGAAATTGTCGGAACGATCAATGCTCAGGATGCTACGCCTGAAAAATTAGGGTTAATGATGTCTGGTGCACTCAGAGAGGAGGCATAATGGAAAACGTTGAAAAACCTCGATGGCGCCTGGTGAAAACCGACAACCCACCTTTTTGGGTCAAACCGCTCATTCCTGTTCTGGCTTTGATTGGAACCTTTATTCTCACCTCAGTTTTGATTTTATTAGCGGATGCAAATCCATTTGAAGCCTATTATTATTTTCTGTTTGCTCCACTTGAGAATCAGGTATCCCTTTTAGAGGTCCTGGTCAAATCTACACCTTTAATTATAACGGGAGTTGCTGTAACCTACGCGTTTGCTACAGGGTATTACAACATTGGGGCTGAAGGTCAGTTATATGCTGGTGCAATTGCGGCAACTGGGATCGGAATGGCTATGCATGGAATTCCTGCAATTGTTGCCTTACCATTAATGATAGTCGGTGGCTTTGTAGCTGGCATGGCATGGGCGTTGATTCCTGCTTTACTGAAGGTAAAACTGGCTGTTGATGAAGTAGTAACGACTTTGTTAATGAACTCTGTCATGGCGTATATCGTCAGCGCAATTTTGAACGGCCCCTGGAGGGATCCAAACTCGGGGTGGCCTCAGTCGCCTGATATTGCACCTTCTGCAGTGTTCTTTAAACTAATTCCTCGCTCAAGATTAAATTTTGGATTTATTTTAGCGGTTGTCCTGATCTTAATCTTATGGATTGTTATGACACGTACATCATTCGGTCTCAAAATGCGTGCAGTGGGATTGGGAAAACCTGCAGCAAAATTTGCAGGAATCAAGGTTGAACGAACGATTTTAACCGCAGCTTTGATTAGTGGTGGTATTGCAGGTATTGCAGGTGTTGCAGAAGTTGCAGGTATACATTTCCATCTGATTGGTGAAATTTCTCCTGGTTATGGATACACAGGGGTAATCATCGCAACACTTGGTGCTTTGAATGCGTTTGGGGTCGGTTTGGCAGCTCTTTTCTTTGGTCTTGTAGAAACTGGCGCTCAAACCCTGAGTCGTGCATTAGGCGTTCCAGTTTATCTCGGTCAAGTAACACAGGCAACCATGTTATTGGTTGCTCTCGGTATGTTGCTTCTTCAACGATATAAATTCAGGAGGATGTGATGGAAGTTTTTATTATAAATTTAATCGCCGCAACATTTCGTGTTTCCACCCCCATCCTGTTAGCAGCTATAGGTGAAACCTATTCTGAAAGAGCTGGAATTCTAAATCTGGGTATTGAAGGTATCATGTTTTTTGGCGCTTTTATTGGCTTTATCGTTGCTGATAAAAGTGGCTCTCTCTGGATAGGTTTATTGGTAGCTATTCTCAGTGGTGTTCTTGCTGGATTATTGATGGGGTTACTTTCTGTGTCGCTGGGTGTTAATCAACACGTTTCAGGCTTAGGCATAACTCTATTATTGACAGGATTGTCTCTTTTTGGCTTCCGTTTGGTATATGGAGGTCGTTCTACACCACCAGCAATCCCTTCTTTTGAAACCATTAGACCTTTAGGGGATGTCCCTGTTTTAGGACAGATATCTGATCAATATCTTTTGACTTACATTACCTTTTTGGTAATTATTCCGCTGGCCTGGTTCATTCTTTATCGAACAAATTTCGGATTGAATATTCGTGCTGTCGGTGAAAATCCAGAAGCTGTTGATGCAGCAGGTGTTAGTGTTTATGTTGTCCGTTATTCTGCTTTAGCGATCGGAGGTGGATTAATGGCTGCTGGAGGAGCTTTCCTATCCCTTGCTCAATTAGGTGCCTTTACTCATGGAATTATTGCTGGACGTGGATGGGTTGCTATCGCAATTGTGATTTTTGGAAATTGGTCACCAGTTAAAGTTATGGGTGGCGCGTTGATTTTTGGTGGTACTTTTGCTTTACAGTTGCGTTTACAGGCAATGGGACTGCAATTACCAATTCCTTACGAAACATTCCTTGCGTTGCCTTACATAGTCACGATTATTGCCCTGGTTTTAGCAGGTAGAAATGCGTCATACCCTGCTGCTTTGCTAAAGCCTTATAAACGGGAAGGATAATAAATCTTTCTTGAAAGGAGAAATCTGTATGAGTTACAAATATATCGGTAAATCTTACAACAGACCTGATGCAATCAGTAAAGTAACAGGCAAAGCACAATACCTTGATGATATTCGTCTGCCTGGTATGCTCCATGCGGCGATCCTGCGCCCTGAGCACGCTCATGCCAGAATTATTTCAATTGATACATCTGAAGCAGAAAAAATGCCTGGTGTCGTAAAAGTAGTAACTGGTAAAGGTTGTGATTTACATTATGGAGATAATATCAAAGATCTTGTCCCGATGGCTGTTGATAAAGTGAGATACATAGGAGAACCTGTTGCAGCAGTCGTCGCAGACACAACATTCAATGCCCAGAAAGCAGTTGAGAAAATCCGGGTTGAATATGAACCCTTACCAGTCTATATTGATGCCCGTGATGCTATGAGCGAAGATGCAGTTTTAATTCATGAGGAGAATGGTAATTATTGGCATCTTCCCACATTAAACCCTCAATCAGGAACGAATGTTGCTAATCTATACCGTCTAAAAAAGGGACTGGGAAAAGATGGTTTTTCAGAAGCAGAAGTGGTGGTTGAAGGCGACTTTCTTTACCCATTAGGTTCCTGCTCGGCTATTGAGCCCCATGGATCAATCGTCTGGTTTAAAGAAGACAATACAATCGAAGCCTGGTCATCATCCATTTGTCCGTTTATTATTCGCCAGGACCTGGCCTATTCTTACGGCATTCCAGAATCGGATGTTCGGGTTCATATACCCGATATTGGTGGGTGTTTTGGTTACAAATCAGACATTACAGTCGAACAAACTATTGCTTACATTGCCAGTTTTGTTCCAGGGTATCCGGTTAAATGGGTTGCTTCTCGTAAAGAAGATTTCACCAGTACCCTCTTGGGGCATGGTACCAGAATGATTATGAAAATTGGTGCGAAGAAAGATGGAAAACTGGTTGCCATGGAAACAAAGGTGTTACATTCCGGTGGGGCTTATGCAGATACAGCGGTGAATGTAACGATTGCATCTACTCATAATTGCACTGGCCCATACGAATTCGATCACTGCGATTTGTCTGGTTACACGGTTTATACGAACACCCCCCCGGTCGGTGCATACCGAGGATATGGACACCAGGAAGCTCAGTTTGCGACCGAAAGATTAATGGATATACTCGCAAGAAAATTAGGGATGGATTCGCTTGAATTAAGGGAAATGAACTATCTCTGTGAGGGAAAAATAAACTCACTCGGTGAAAAAATGTGGAGAACCAATGGGGATGTGAAAGCTTGCGCTGAAAAAGTACGCAACCTGGTTTTTTCAAAAGAAATCATTCATGAAGATGAAAACTTTTTCTATGGCCGTGGCTTCGCTGCATTAATGAAATCACCAAAGGGTGCTCCATTTTCAACCAAAGGTTGCTACATGAAGATGAATATTGATGGAAGTATTTCCATCAATATGGGCGGTGCAGAAGTAGGCCAGGGTTTACGGACTGTTGTTCAACAAATAGCTGGAGAAGCACTGCAAATACCCCCGGAGCGTATCAGAGTCTACAATGATATTGATACCCAATATTCTCCTTATGAATGGCAGACCATTGGTTCAATGTTCACCACGCAGGGCGGTCGGGCGATCATTCGAGCAGCTGACAAATTGATCATGATTTTAAAGCAGACCGCTGCTCAAGTTCTAAAGACAGATGTTGATTATCTGGATTACGATGGTGAATACGTATTCTTAAAAAACGACCCCAGTATTCGAGTGGCAGTTCCAGAACTTAGTCGCGGTTACATAACCAGTGATGGAATAACCATTGGAGAAGTAGCACAATCGGTTTCGGATGCGCGTTTACCTCGTTATTCCAATCCGGATCAGAATGGACAGGGTAGTTTAGGAGTTGAATACACATTTGGTGCTCAAGCTGCCGAGATCCGCATTGAGAAGAAATCTGGTAAGATTTTCGTAGATCATTTTGCTTCTACGTTTGATGTTGGTCAGGTGATCAACCCGATGCAGATCCGTGGATCAGTAATGGGTGGTGTTTTGATGGCAATCGGTGCAACTCTCTACGAAAAAGTAGAATTTGATCAGGATGGAAAAATAACCAATCCACATTTCTTCAAATATCACTTACCCACTTATAAAGAAGCACCGCAGCAGACTGTTGATTTTATTGAAAATCCAGGTACGGTTGGTCCATTTGGCGCTCGTGGAATTGGTGAGCACCCGGTGATTGGTCCAGCGCCTGCGATATTAAATGCGATTTATGACGCTATCGGCATCGACTTCTTTGAGATTCCTGTCACTCCAGAAATAATCAAAAAAGCTTTAGCAACCAAACATCAAAAGGAGTATGCATAATGGTTGAAAAGATTAGTTTTACCATCAATGGTCAACTCCGGGTCATGGAAGTTGACCCAGAAATGATGTTGATAGATGTAATCCGCGATGTCCTGAATTTGACCGGCACAAAACGAGGTTGTGACAATGCAACTTGTGGAACCTGTACGGTTGTTATTAATGGAAAAGCGACTAAAAGCTGCAATACACCCATTAGCAAAATCGCTGGTGCAGAAATTCTGACCGTCGAAGGGTTAGCCAGGGGAAAAGAATTGCATCCGATACAAAAATCAATTTCTGAGTCTGGTGCAATTCAATGTGGCTTCTGTACGCCAGGTATCGTTATGGAATTATATGGTTTATTGGAGAATAAACCAGACGCTTCAGAATTAGAAATTTCAAATTCACTGAATAAACATCTTTGTCGCTGCACAGGTTATGAACCGATAAAAGATGGTGCTCTAATGGCACAGAAATTAATGCAAGACAGAAACAAAAACTAATTACTTATATCCAGGAGGTGATTTATCATGACATACGATTTATTAATCAAAAATGCAACAACCAGAACTTCTCAAGGTGAGAAATATCAAATTGCAATTCAGAATGGTAAAATCGCCAAAATCGATGTAAAAGTGGATGGCGATGCACTGAAAGTGATCGACGCGGAAGGCAAATTAGTCACCGAGTCCTTTGTCAATGGTCACCTGCATTTATGCAAGGTATACACACTTTCGATGATGGACGAAGCAGCTATGGGGGCTTACACCGATGGTTCCATGGGTGGGGCGATGACAGCGATTGAATTGGCAGCGAATGTAAAAGAACAATATGACGAAAGCTGGATCATTGAAAATGTTCGCAAAGCGCTTAATTTAGCCGTGAAATTTGGAAATACACACATCCGTGCTTTCGCAGACACGGATACAAAAGCCAAATTAGAAGGTATCAAAGCCTTAATTCGCGCCAGAGAAGAGTACAAAGACCGTGTCAAAGTGGAAGTTGTTGCTTTCCCACAAGATGGTGTCGTCAGAGATCCAGGCGCAGAAGAATACATTGAAGCAGCCATGAAATTAGGTGCGGATGTGGTGGGTGGTATTCCGTGGATCGAATATACTGATGCAGATGCCCAGGAACACATTGACCGGATGTTTGCCATTGCAAAAAAGTATGACAAACCAGTCTCCATGTTAATTGATGATGCTGGTGATCCAACCCTCAAGACACTTGAAATGTTAGCCGTAACCACGATTAAAAATGGTTGGGAAGGCCGTGTAACAGCCCAACATAGCCGTGCAATGGCACTTTATCCAGAACCATATTATCGAAAAATAGAATATTTGCTCAAACGAGCGCAAATCGGAGTTGTCTCCGATCCACAGACGGGGCCTTTATACGCACGAGTCAAGGATCTCTACAAAGCAGGTGTACGAATTGCATTAGGTCAGGACGATATCGCTGATGCCTATTATCCATTTGGTCGTAACAACATGCTGGAAGTTGCATTCCTGGCAGCCCATTTAATGTGGATGAATAGCCGGCAGGAAATGGAAATTCTTTATGATTTGATCACAACCAATGCGGCTCAGGCATTAGGTGCTGAAGGTCACAATCTTAAAGAAGGCGGAAATGCAGATCTGGTCGTTCTGAATGCTGAGTCAGTTTGGGAAGCAATTTGGAACCATGAAGCACCTCTATATGTAATCAAAGCAGGTAAGGACATCACTACCCGATAATTACCATTGCTGATCTCTGGTGAACGCTGCATCAGAGGTTCAAGAGGCTGATGTATTTAATAATCAGCCTCTTTTTGTTTCCTCAAATTCTGATGTATTTAAGTTATTCAGACTTCCCTTTGATTATTTCAGAAAAATTGAATAAATATTATTCAATTTTTTTTCCACTGAAATAGTCTTTGTGATATAATTTTCGAAGCCGAGGGGGCCCGTAGCTCAGCGGCAGAGCGCGCGGCTCATAACCGCTTGGTCGAAGGTTCGAATCCTTCCGGGCCCACTAAAAAAATTGTTTTAGAAAATCAGTATTAACTGATTTTTTATTTTAAGGAATCCACTGACCCAGATCGTCCCACGCATATTCCAAATGGGCAAAAATAGTTTTTCCTAATTTCTTTTTTACCCGGCGAAGCGTGAATTCCATTAATTTCTTTCCCCCAATTTCATTTAACCTCTTTCCAATTTCGATCGCACGTACATGACGGCATTGCACATTAAAAGGACCACCTGGTCTTTCTGATAAATAATCCTCAGTTTCACCTATGCGAATTAACTCAGAAATTAATCGGTCAACATCATTTCTTGCATGCGCCGGACAAGGCACAATACCCAACAAATCTGCAAGGAAACTCATTCTATTCTCCTTGAAAACTACTTTATATTTATATTATCATTGAAATTATTTTATCACGTTAAAAATTTGGGAATCTATGCGATATATTTTTATTTCTCCTCACCTCGATGATGTCGCTTTATCTGTTGGCGGTATTGTGAATAACCTTGTCAATAGCAAAATTGACACAGAGATTTGGACTTTTTTTTCTGGATCTCCAAATGATGAAAATTTGTCAGACTTTTCATTATCGCTACACAAAAGGTGGAATTTGCCAATGAATGCGCCAAAAATACGGCGTTTAGAGGATATAAAAGCCTGTAAAACCCTTGGGGCTCAATATAAGCATTTTAACCTCCCTGATTGTATTTATCGAAAAGATGAGGATGGTAATCCTATTGTAAGAGAAGAAAATGATTTGTATCAGCCAATCCCCCCATCACAACTTTTTCTGGTCAATAAAATCTCTGATGAAATTAACCGTAAGGCAACATCTGATGACATTATTATTTCACCGATGGCAGTAGGTAATCATATTGATCATCGCATCATTGTAGCTGCTATCACACAGGTATCCCACCGACCTTTACTTTTTTATGAAGATTATCCTTATGTTATTAAATCTCATTCATCTCCGATTGACAATTCCAAATTGACTGCAGTCAAATTTGATTTACAGGATGAGAATATCAAAACCTGGCATGCATCCATCGCTGCCTATCAATCTCAAATCACCACATTTTGGAAAAATACAAATCGAATGAAAGAGGAAATTATTGATTTTGCTGGCCGCGGGGGAGGAAAAAACTTGTGGAACTTTTCCTGATATGGTTTATTAAATGAATTCTTTGCTATACTTAATGGATGCAGGTCAATCAAAAATATTGGTATCAATGGGCTCAATACTTGCAACGGTATCATCTGATAGGGTTGTTTGGTTTTTTATTGATTGCAACCGGCCCTATCAGGATAGTTGCAGCCCAATCATTATGGATGACAAAACCTTTTGTTCAAAATTCAATCATAAGCCAATTGGCTACAGTGTTGGAAGATCAAGAACAATCGAAAGCATTTCTCGAATATTTAAATAACAGGGAATTTAATGAGTAGTACCACATTGCTATTTTTTCTGATCTTCATAGTAATTACCCTGATTGCAGGGAGTATTTTTTATTTTTCTTCAATAAAAAACCGCTTTGAAATTAGAAAATATTCTTCAATACTCAATCTGCGCAAATCGATTGGTTTATCCATTGAACATGGCAAAGGTCTACATATTTCTCTTGGGAAATCAGATTTAAATAACATTCACGGTGCTGCTTCGTTAGTGGCTCTGGAAACTTTAAACCAGATTATTGATCAAAGCATCTTAAGTGATAATCCACCTGTTACAACAGCAGGAAGTGGCGATTTGACACTATTAGCACAATCCAAACATCAAAATGTGTTAATTGACAAATCAAGTTCTACTTCAGATTTCCATTCACATGCATATTTATCAGGAGCCACAAACCTGAGTTATATTGCAGGTGTTATCCCACCATCTTCAGATGAAGATTTGTCCACTCAAATTTTTGTTGGAAACATTGGACCTGAAATTGGATTATTACTCGATGCAACTCAAAAAAAGAACCATTTTTCTCTACCAGCTACTGATAGTCTCGAGGGACAATCTGTAAGTTACGCTTTTTCCGATGATGCTTTAATCGGGGAAGAACTTTTTGCAATTCCAGCTCAAATATCCAATAATTCAATATTCAAGGTTTCATTGTTAATTCAGGATTTGTTAAGGTGGCTTGTAATTGCCATAATATTATTTGTTCTTTTCTTCAAATTCGTTGGGTTGCTATGAAAAAGATTTTTCTTGCTATTATCTCATCTTTGTCAGGTTTATTGGTAATCCTGGGTTTGTTTTTCCCCGGAACAATTTTAGATAGAATCCGATTATATATTTTAGATTGGGCCATTATCATAGGCACAATCGCATTGGCAATTGCGATAATCAATTTATTTTCTGTGCATTGGAACAAAGTCTTCACGAATGAAAAACGTGATTACGGAAGCCCGTTCTTTATTGTTGGATTTGTCACAGTTGTTTTAATTGGAATATTATTAGGACCAAATAACCAATTTTTTGTGAACCTGACAAGCAACACAATAATTACTGTTGAATCAAGCTTGTTAGCAGTTCTTGCCTTGACCCTTAGCCTGGCGAGTTTCCGTTTCTTTACGAGGAAACAAAATCTATTAGCAATTGTTTTTGGAATTTCCACGATCATATTTCTACTTTTATCCAGTGGCATCTTATCATTAGGAGAAAATATTCCTCTCATAAAAACATTGATCAATGCCTTAAACTCATTACCTGTAGCTGGCAGCACAGGTATTTTGATTGGAATTTCTTTAGGTGCCATTCTAACAAGCCTTAGAATTGTATTTGGTTTCGATCGACCATATGACAGGAAGTAAATGACAGAAAAAATTACTTGTCCACAATGTAATACTGAGAACGATCCTTCAACGACCAAATGTGTTAATTGTGGTTTTGAATTTCGAAATAAAATTGAAGATTCTGGATCTGAACCTGATTGGCTGGCTTTATTGAGAGATTCCAAGGATGAAGATCAATCTGGCGAATCCAATTTTCCCATCGAGAATGAAAACTTATTTTCATCAGATGAAAGTTCAAATGATGAGGCTCCAGATTGGTTAAAAAGAATTGGAGATATTAAACCGGCGGATGATGAATTCACTAAGTTCAACACTGGAAATACCGAAGAACTCTATCCACCCTCATCGACCGAAAATTCTGATTTAGTCCAATCTTTGCGAAATGAAAATCAACACCATGATGAAAATTCAATAGATTGGATCGCTGATTTACGTAATATTCAAGAAACAGATGACGATAAACCATTAGAAAAAGATGAAGAGTATCTTGAAGAAAAAATATCCAACCTGCCAGTTAAAATTGATGATATTAAAAAAGATTGGCAAATGGAATTCCCCAATTCTTTAGATATTGAAAATGATGAAGATATTACACCAGCAGAAGAATTACCCGATTGGTTGGTTAAAAACATCTCAAATAAATCTGAGAAGGATGAAATATTTGACGATACAGAAATACCTAATTGGATAACACCTGATCAGGCAGAACCAATTGAAGAAACCAAAGCACCAATAGAATCATTTAACCTTCCAGATTGGTTATCAAAAGCGAACTTTTTGGTTGATGAAGACATAAAAGAAAGCTCCGAATTAGAAAGTGACGAAAAGGCAGAAAAACTTCCTGATTGGATCAAAGATATCAATCAAAATAAAGCAAAGAAAACTCTTGATGAATCAACTTCTGAAGAAGAATCAGAAGGAGGCGTTGAGGAAACATACGATTCTGTTTTATTATTCAACAAATTAGATATATCACCAGAATCAAAAATCGATGATGAATCCAAATCAGATGAATTTGGTTCTGAACTCAAAGAATTAGAACAAGAAATTAATGCATTAGAAAAAGATCAACCAGAAGAACCAGCTTTCATCCTTGAAGAATCTGAATTAAAAAGTCTATCTGTAAAACCATTCATCGGTATTGATGAAAGTGAAGATTGGTTTGATAATATTCAACTTCCTACAAGCAGTGATGATGTAATTGAAGCTGATCGAAATCTTAATGAAGAGCAACCAGAAAAAGATAAATCAGATAAACATGTTCTCCCTTTCAAATTCGATAATGTCCCTGATTGGTTAGAAAACATCGATTTTGATTACAATGAGATTGAACCTTTGCAAACGAGTGAAGAAGAGAAAATTTCAGATTCTTCAGAAGTGGATAATATTGAAAAAGGGAATCTACCGGAATGGCTGAAAGCGATCAGGCCAATTGAAGTCGTTTCGCCTGATGTATCGAAATTGAAATCACAGAAAAAAATTGAAAAATCTGGCCCATTAGCCGGATTACAGGGGGTCTTGACTTCGGAAAGTGTTACCAAAACCTATTCCCCACCACCCGCTTATTCGGTAACGATTGATGTAACTGAAAAACAAAAATCCCACTTAAGAATTTTGGAAGAAATTATTTCTCCTGTAGTGCAAATCAACAAATCAAAAAAGAAATCAAAACCATTATTACATCGAATGGAAATTTTCCTGATTCCTGCATTTCTATTATTCATTATCACCTATTCATTATTTGTTGATCATACAAATATAAAATTCCCGGAAATTTTACCGGCTGAAGCGGTCAGATTCCACAATCTTGCAACGGGATATCTGAATCGGAATCAAGAGCCAAGTCACGTATTGGTAGTATTTGAAACAGAAGCCAGTGCTTATCCTGAGATGAATTTGATTTCAGAAGGATTTTTTGAGAACTTATTTTTTAATAACCATTGGGTTACTTCTATTGCCACCAATCCAAATGGCGTATTGGTATCAGATAAAATATTGAGAAATGCTCACCTCAATGTTCCCTCTTACAATTTTGAGGAGAGGAATACAAATCTCGGATATTTGCCTGGTTATGGTATTGGAATTCAGGCATTTCTTTCCAATCCCAAAATGACTTCACCAGGGATAGATTTGAATCTTAATATATGGGAAAAGCCACCTCTTTCTGAAATTAATACAATAAACGATTTTGACATGATCATCATGGTAACTGACAACTCTGAGAATGCCAAATTATGGATTGAGCAAATAAATTTACTCGTTACTGATTCAGATTTATTACTTATCTCCTCCGCAAAAGCATCACCTTTATTGCAACCATATTTAAAAACAAATCAAATAGATGGAATGTTAAGTGGAATTATGGGTGGTTTGGCTTTTAATCTACTTTCCCAATCTGAGACGAACAATATAGGTAGGTATTGGGCTATTGTCCAACTCGCTGCAATCGTTTTTGTTTTCTTCATTCTGGCTGGTGGTGTTATTTCGATTTTTAATAAAGCTTTATCATCCGAAATGCGAGAAAAATAAATGAATCAAGGTCAATTCTTCTGGTTACTATTTAGTTTCATTCTGACAATTATGGTCTTTAGCTATATTTTTGGTGATAACCCATTGTTCAGAATCGCAACCTATTTATTTATTGGGGTGGCTTCTGCCTATGTATTTGTATTAATTTTTTATCAAGTCTTAATTCCGAAATTGATCATGCCGTTATTCACTGGAGATACCAACCAACGAATAATTCAAATTATTCCGCTAACTTTATCAATTCTTTTATTCTTCAAATTATTCAAAAGAACGAACTCAATCGGGAACATTTCACTGGCATTTTTAGTGGGTAGTGGTGCTGCAATCATATTAACAAGTGCATTTTCTGGCACATTACTGCCTATGATTGATATGATCACTGAACCTTTTTCTTTGAATTCAATAAATTTCCAGAAATTAATTGGAGGTATTATTCTTTTACTTGGTGCTATTTCATCATTGCTCTATTTTCAATTTTCAACGATCGTGGTTGCCGACAATCTATCAGTATTTTCCAAATTTATGCATTATTCAAAAAAAGTAGGCACGATATTTATCGGCATAACACTTGGATCAATTTTTGCGGGGATTATCATTTCATCTGTACTGGCTCTAATTGAAAGGCTAAATTTCATCATTACATTTATTTATAACTTGATGATTGGGTAAAAAAAATGAGTGAATTAGTTGAATTAGCCTCTGTTCTCGGAATTAAGATTGATGTTCACACGACAAAATTGTTTCTATTTGATGTTGTAGATGGAAATTTTCATCTACTGGCAACCAGTGAAGCGGATACAACGAATAAACCTCCTTATAACGATATTAGGGAAGGTTTCTATAAGGCAATCGACAATCTACAACAAATTTCTGGAAGAATGTTAATCGATGATGACATGAATTTGATAGTTCCAAATCAGACCGATGGTAG
Source organism: Anaerolineaceae bacterium (assembly GCA_019429225.1). Lineage (GTDB taxonomy): Bacteria > Chloroflexota > Anaerolineae > Anaerolineales > Anaerolineaceae > UBA6170. The sequence continues at coordinate 951 of JAHYJK010000046.1, read as the reverse complement.
TGGTATTGATCAAATTGCTTTTACTTATGGTTTTTTGGACCAGATTTCCATTATCACAGCTGGTTTACTGGAAGGCGTGTCCATTTCCAGCCTGTCAAATTTAATAAATTCAACCCATTTGAAACATTCCGATCAAATCAGTTTAAATGACTCCAGAAAAATTGATGAGATATTATCTTCAGTCATAAACCATCGACCCGACATAATTTTACTGTCTGGGGGTACTGAAAATGGAGCAAACAAATCCGTTTTAAGAATGATGGAAATTATATTATTTTGTATCAAACATCTCCCAAAGGAAAGAATACCCGAACTGGTTTATGCTGGGAATTCCTCCATTGCTGCAAAAATCCAGGAAACCGCGTCCTCAATTGCAAAAATATCTATTACAGAAAATATCAGACCAACTTTGGCAGATGAAAATTTGACCCCGGCTTTAACCTTTATTAATGAGTTAAGTTCTCAAATGATGATAAAGAAAGTTCCTGGGTTTGAATACATATTTAGCTTCACAAGATCTGTTCCTCTTCCATATAACCAGGCAAATGGGATCATGACCAACTTTCTTAACAAATTAGGGAATGAGAAAAACGGAAATATTCTTGTCATTGACTTGAGTAAAGAAATTATTTTAATGGCAGGCAGCATTAATGGGAATCTTCAACAAAATGTAGTGGAAAATCCGTTATTTAACAATCCGGACCATTTTATTGCTGAAACTAATATCCGGGAAATTTCAAAGTGGTTGCCAATAAATAAAGAAAAAGAAGATATTAATGATTATGTATGGGGAAAATCTATCAGACCCAATACCATTCCTAATGATAAAGATGAACTATTAATTGAAATCAGTATAATAAAAAACTTAATTCGGAAAAATTATCACTTATTTAAGAATAAATTTGGAAATTCAACGGATAATTGGAATCAGATTAGATCGGAAGAGCACAC
>JAHYJK010000353.1 GCA_019429225.1 Anaerolineaceae bacterium | reverse complement strand
AATGGAAGAGGATGTGATTGGATTAGATGAAGTAGTAGCTATTGGCTACGGTACAGCTCGTAAAAGAGACCTTACTGGTTCTGTGGTAAATGTTGATGCAGAAAAGTTGATGAAATATAAACCAACAAGTGTTTCTGATTTGTTAAGGTCGTCAGTGCCTGGCTTAAAGGTTGGATACAGTACTGATGCAAGAGCAACACCTGATTTTTTTATTAGAGGCGACAATACGATTAAAGCCAATGATAGCGCTGAAAGAAGTGCTAATGCTCCGTTAATTGTTGTTGACGGTGTTATTTTTAACGGGTCTTTATCCGAAATAAATGTAAATGACATCCAAAGTGTAGATGTATTAAAAGATGCCAGCGCAGCTTCAATTTATGGCTCACGTGCTTCAAATGGAGTTGTTGTTTTTACAACAAAAACTGGAAAAGAAGGAAAACCAACAATTCGTATGAGTGCAAAATATGGAATTGTTACCAGTTCTAAAAGATTAACCAGTTACGATGCTGATGAGGCAATGGTTTGGTTGGAAGAAATGAACGAGTCGATAAATAATTTACTTCTGGAACCATGGTCAAGATTCGAGCCTTATGGTAAAGTACCGGATCAATATAAAAACGATTGGTTGGCTGAAAACAATATTGCCGGAGAGACTGACATGGAAAGAATTACAAGCGTTTGGCTTGATAATTTTGGTTTTGAATCGAATGAAAAAGAAAATTATTTGGCAGGAAATAAATATGACTGGCAGGATTGGTTATTTCATACCGGGCAACGGCAAGATTATAATGTAAGTATTTCAGGCCGGGGCAACAGAGTTTCTTATTATTGGTCTGTTGGACTTAGAGATTATGAATCAGTGCAGGTTGGAGAAACATTTAAATCAATCACTTCCCGTTTAAATATAGATGTTTCGGTTACCGACTATTTAAATGTAGGATTAAATGCCAATATCGCTTACGAAGATGAAGGTGATGTACCAATTGGTAGTGGCAGTTATGATAGACTATCACCTTATGATACTCCCTGGGTAAATGGGATGCCTCAAACCAGGCCTAATTTAAAATTAGCTGCGGCAGGCTCCAACCTTGGTAATCCTCTATTAAATCCGGCATATATTGAGAGAGAATTTGACAGGTACAGAGTATTCCCAACTATTTATGGAAAATTGAATCTTCCGTTTGGAATAACATTTACTTCAAGATTCACTCAAAGAATTGATTTCAGAACCCGATTCCAATTTAACGATCCGGCACATCCCTTATGGACTCATGGGGGTGAGATTAATCGCACGCATGATAAATTCTATGGCTGGCAATCGGATAACATTTTAAACTGGAATAAGGATTTTGGATTGCATCGATTTGATTTTACAGGATTATGGAATGCAGAAGAAAACAATAGCTGGCAAACTAATGCTTTCACCTCTCAGCTCACTCCCAATGCAGCATTGGGTTTTCATGAAATGGCATTTGGCCTTCAGCCCTCCAATGACTCAAATGATGAATCAGATTCTCGAACAGCATTGATGGGAAGGGTAAATTATTCTTATGGCTCGAAATATCATTTTTCTGCATCTGTCCGTCGCGATGGTTATTCCCGTTTTGGAACAAATCACCTTTACGCAACATTCCCGTCCATTTCTGCCGGATGGTCGTTGTCAAACGAGGATTTTATGGCTTCAACATCAAACTGGCTTAATTTTTTTAAGCTCAGACTTTCCTGGGGAGTTAATGGCAACAGTAGCGGTTTAGGTTCCTACGCAGCATATGCCAGATTAAATGACAATAAATTTCTGTATTATGACAATGGTTATGTATTAACATCGTATTTATATGTTAATCGACTCGGGAATAACGATTTAGCCTGGGAAAAAAATCAGGCGTGGAACCTGGGCCTTGATTACGGTGTTTGGGATGGCAGAATCAGAGGTTCATTGGATATTTACACGTCCGAAACCACCGATCTTTTGCTTGATAAAATATTACCTATTATAACTGGATTCAATTCAGTCACCACTAATGTTGGAAATCTTAAAAATACAGGTTTCGATTTTGCGATAAATACAATAAATATTGATAAAAGTGATTTTCAATGGACAACCAATCTTAATGTTCACTTTAATAAAAACAAAATTGTTTCCCTTACCGGAGAAAAAATACCAAAACTGGATGAACAAGGAAATCCAATTACTGATAGCAATGGAAATCCAGTAATGGTTGAACCGGATGATACCGACAATGGTTGGTTTATTGGTCAGGATAAGGATGTAATCTGGGATTTTGAAGTGGACGGAGTTTATCAAATAGGGGAAGAAGAAGAAGCTGCCAAGTATAACTTATTTCCGGGAGACTTTAAAATAATTGACCAAAACAACGATGGCCAGCTTAATACGTTTGACAAGGTATTTCAGGGAACAAGATCAAATCCATGGCATATTTCACTGGCTAACGATATAACTTACAAACAATTTGATCTTGGTTTGGTATTCCTTGCCAAGTTAGGTTATAAAGGGGGTTCCAATTTACCTTTCCATAATCAACAAGAGTATATTAAAAATCACAACTGGTATAAAATGCCCTATTGGACTCCTGATAATCCAATAAATAATTATGCACGTATAAATTCTTTGCAGCCATCTGCAATGAATATTTGGAATTCCAGATCATATGTACGCTTGCAAAACGTCTCTTTCGGTTATACCATTCCCCGGTATCTTTTGGAAACAATCAAATTCTCAAGGGCCCGTGTCTCTTTTAACATAGAGAATGCATTTGTGCTGACCAAATGGGAATTGGGCGATCCGGAATCAATGCTTGAGATGCCAAGAATATATTCTTTTAGCGTTGATTT
>JAHYJK010000352.1 GCA_019429225.1 Anaerolineaceae bacterium | reverse complement strand
AATCGAATTCCTCTGCACACGAAGACCCCCGATATTTCTAATCCTCACAACTGTCATTGACCGGATTAGACTTTACCAGTGAAAGCCGGATAATGTTTACCAGTCATGATCGCTCGATATTTACCAGTCATGATCGCTCGATGTTTACCACCCATCGTCACCCAGTGTTTACCACTGTGGGATAATCTCTCCCAAAAAACAGATCTTGGGAGAGGAAGAAAGATGGAGCGAATTCACATGAATCACATCAACGACATCATACATCGCTTGCGATGTGGAGAGAGTGAAAGGCAAATATCTCGAGATTTGGGGATATCAAGGCCAACAGTACACAAGTACAAAATCATGGCAACAATAGAAGGTTATCTGGATGTTGATACAGAACGACCTGGTTTAGATCAATTAGCAGAGGCGCTTGGGCCAAAACCACAGCCACCCAAAAAACCCTCAACCCTCGAGCCTTATCAGGAAGTTGTAGAGCAGATGATAGAACAGGGTGTTGAGATGACAGCCATGTGGCAAAGGCTGAGAAGCGATCATGGTTATACTGGCAGTTACTCATCTGTCAGGCGATTTGTCCATCGACTGCAATGCCCAAAGCCAGGTGAAAAAGCTGTCATCCGAGTTCATAGTGAACCAGGCGAAGAGATGCAGGTTGACTTTGGGAGTGTTGGTCAGTTATTTGATCCAGGCTGTGGTCGATTACGAACGGCATATGTATTCGTTGCCACACTTTGCTATAGCCGCCATCAATATGCAGAATTAGTTTTTGACCAAAAGACAGCAACATGGATTGGATTACACCAACGAGCGTTTGAACACTTTGGGGGCATTCCAAAACGTGTCAAACCGGATAATTTGAAAGCGGCTGTATCGAAAGCCCTTATCCATGATCCCGTTCTGGGAGAAGCCTATCGACGAATGGCGATCCACTATGGGTTCTTGATCAGTCCAACGGCTCCTGCACAACCTCAGCAAAAAGGAAAGGTTGAAAACGGGGTACATTATGTGAAACGCAACTTTATGGCAGGAAAGACGTTTGCTGATATCAACTTTGCAAATCAGCATCTGTTGGAGTGGATCAGGGAAGTGGCTGGTGTACGTCAACATGGCACCACCCATCAGGCGCCACTGTACCTGTTTGAGACCTATGAGCGAGCAGCCCTACAACCCCTTCCTGAAGAACCGTTTGCCCTCTTAGAAACACGAATTGTCAAAGTGCATCCAGATTGCCATGTGGTCATTGATGGCAGCTATTATTCTGTGCCCTATATCTGGGTTGGACAAAAACTGGATGCCTATATTCATGAGCGTGTGATTGAGATCTACGCCGGACACCAACAGGTTACAACCCATGTCAGACTGCACAATAAAGGCCAGTGGAGTACCCGTATGAGTGATTACCCACCGCACAAAGCAGAATATTTGATCAAAACGCCTGACTATTGTCGCAAGGCAGCCTCCCGTATTGGCCCTGCTACACGTCAAGTGGTCAATCATCTGCTGGCTGATAGGCCTTTAGACCGTCTGAGATCCGTCCAAGCCATTTTGCGTCTGGAAGATAGTGTGGGAAGCCAGCGTTTAGAAGCTGCCTGCAAGCGGGCTGTTTATTATGGCGATATGCGCTACCGACGAATCAAAGATATTCTCAATGCAGCCCTTGATCGTCAACCCTTGCCTGAGCCTCCTGTCAATACGGATCAACAAGCTTATGCGTTTGCCAGAAACACCGTTGAGTTTTTTGCGCAGATGGAAGAGGAACGATCATGATGACTCATCCCCTTCTCCCCAAGCTGCGTCAACTCAAACTCTCTGGGATGCTCAATACCCTTGACCTAAGAGCTGAACAGGCGCTGAATGAGCACCTCGCCCCAATCGAGTTTTTCGCTTTACTTTTAGATGATGAACTTGAAAGGAGAAGTCAACAACGTCTGGCCTACCGCTTGTCTCAATCTGGATGCCATGCACAGAAAACATTAGCCCACTTTGACTTTTCAGCGGTACCAGGCATCAATCGCACAATGATCAATGATTTTGCCACTTGTGCTTTTGTCAATCGGCATGAGAACATTCTGCTTTGTGGGCCTACAGGCGTTGGAAAAAGTCATCTGGCAAACGGTTTGGCGATAGAAGCTCTTAAACAAGATCTGCGCGTTTTCTCACGGCCTGTACACCGAATGCTGACTGACCTGCATGCCGCACGTGCCAGTGGCGGTTACCCTCGTGCACTTTCCCGGATCCTTAATTGTGATCTGCTGGTTTTAGACGACTTCGGTCTCCAAGCATTATCCCCAAGTTCCATCCAGGATTTGTATGAGATTATCTCTGAACGATATGAGCAGGGTTCAATCATTGTCACGAGCAATCGATCTTTTGAAGAGTGGCATGAGGTATTTTGCAATGAACTTTTAGCAAGTGCTGCGCTTGATCGTTTAACGCATCATTCTCATTTGCTTGTTATTACTGGAGAAAGTTACCGTCAGCGAAGCCGAAGAAAGGAGGCTTTATCGAAAGCTCAAATACCAAATAGCAACTCATAATGTTTTGTTTTGGTGGTAAACACCAAAACGATCATGCTGGTAAATATCCATCCGCATATGGGTGGTATAAATCCAGCGGCTATTGACAGCAAAGTAGTAGTAACTGTGTTATTTGTCAAGGGGAAAAAGGTGAAATTTATACGGGGCACCTCCAAGCTGTTTGGTTTTTAACCATCACATTCATAATAGTAATCAATTTACGCATACAAGCTGTAATTGCCACCTTGAAAGGTTTCCCCTTCTTCATCAAGCGTTCATAGAATTTTTTAATTACTGGATTATGTTTGGATGCAGACAGAGCAGCCATATACAA
>JAHYJK010000351.1 GCA_019429225.1 Anaerolineaceae bacterium | reverse complement strand
AGTTCACCATTAGGCGTTAGGATGCCATATTCTTCGATGCTTTTTGCCCCCAGTTCATAGACTTTGTCATAATCGATCGAAGCACCTTTACGATATGGGGGGCGGAAATAGCGATCAACAATCAAGTTTTCGTTGATCGATGCTTCAAGTGCGAGACCATTTGTCAGCCGATCCTCCGGGATGTGGCTTACTTTAGCCATGCGTACCTCACGCGGTGTTTTATTGAGAACGTAGTTCCCATTGACCAAAGCATTACCGGATGTTGCTGGTCGGAGACCTGTCAAAATTTCAACCAGTTCGGTCTGACCGTTACCCTCAACTCCAGCGATGCCTAAAATTTCTCCAGCGTAGATGTTGAATGAAACATCTTCCAAAACACATCTTCCCGTGTCATCAATATAATTTAGGTCCTGAATTTCCATCACCTTTCGGCCACGGATTGAGGGAGGCTTTTCTACATTTAACAAAACCTCGCGACCAACCATCATCCGCGCCAGGCTCTCTCGGGTTGCTTCACTGGTGAGAACTGTTCCAATGACATCTCCTTGCCTTAAAACAGTCACCCGATCTGATACTTCTTTAACCTCTCGTAGCTTATGAGTAATGAAAATGACTGTTTTTCCCTGCTCAACCAATTTGCGAATGGCTAAGAATAATTCCTGTGTCTCTTGCGGTGTCAACACGGCTGTTGGTTCGTCGAGAATCAAGATGTTAGCACCCCGATAAAGCGCTTTTAGAATTTCTACCCGCTGGCGCATACCGACATTAATCGAATCCACAACAGCGTCCGGATCCACTCGCAAACCATATTGCTCTGAAATTTGAATGGTTTCATCAATGGCTTGTTGTTTATTCAGAAGACCTCGTTGTGTTGGTTCCTGACCTAACACAATATTCTCAGCAACAGTAAAAGATGGAACCAGCATAAAATTTTGATGTACCATACCAATTCCAGCATCAATCGCATCTCGGGAAGAATGAAAATTGCGTTCCAATCCGTCTACAAAAACCTGACCTTCGGTGGGTTGCTCCATTCCGTAAATAATCTTCATTAAGGTCGATTTTCCTGCGCCATTCTCACCAACTAACGCGTGAATTTCACCCGGGTCGACCGAAAAATTTACGCCCTTATTCGCCATAACACCATTGGGATAAATTTTGAAAATATTTTTCAACTCAATAATGGGTGGCATACAAACCTCCACATACTAAACAGGCAGGGCGTTTCTCGCGCCCTGCCTGTTCTTGGTTACGTTTTAGTTGAAAACCGTATGAACGACAATCTTGCCATCGAGCAGATCTTTCTCAACCTGTTCAATCATCGCTTTGACATCAGCGGGGGTCAATCTTTCAAAGTATTCGTTCTTTGCCAGGCCAACACCACCCTCAGCAACACCCAGGGCTTCCATCTCACCGAATGGCAGTGTGCCTTCAATGAACATCTTCATTGCTCGGTAAAGACTGTTATCCACGTTCTTTAACATCGATGTCGGGATAAACTCAGCCTGAGCTGGATCGGTTTCGGCAATGATGAGTGCCTGGTCAGAATCGACGCCAATCGCAAATTTTCCCATTTCCTGGGCAGCTTCGAAAACACCTACTCCTGTTCCACCAGCCACCTGGAATACATAATCTGCACCTTGCTGGAACATTGCCAGGGCTAATTCTTTACCTTTTGCGGGGTCATTCCATCCACCAGCATATTGAACAATCACGTTAGTTACGCCATTTGCCCTTGCTCCCTGTTCATAACCGACGATGAAGTCATTGATCACTGGGATATCCTGGCCACCAACAACACCCACAACACCAGTTTCACTCATCAATCCAACAAAAACACCAGCGAGGTAGGAACCCTCATTCTGCTTATAGGTCACAGAATAGACATTAGACAGATCAGCCTTGGTGTAATCGACAGACACATCATAAATGATGAAGTACTTATCAGGATATTGCGGGGCAACAATTTCCAGGAATTCAGACATCTGGTAAGTACCAAGGATCATGATATCATAATCCTCATTGGCAGCTGCATCTTCCAGGGCTGCCTGCCAACGAGCAGGATCAATGCCAGCTTCAATGGTTTTAACCTGGACTTGGGGATAATCTGCCATTACCCGCTTCATACCACGATCTGCAGAATCAAAGAAAGATTTGTCACCCAAAACACCGTTGATCAAATTCACAACTTTGATGACATCATCGCCCTCATCAGCAGTCGCAGCAGGCTCTGAAGGACCACATGCGGTTAACAACATGCTCACTAGTAAAACCATGCTTAACAAGACTAACAATTTTTGCTTCATTTTTTAATCACTCCTCCGATAGAATTATTTTTTAACCAATATTTACTTGACAAACCTCAGTAATGTGTTCTTTTTTCGATATGCATCTCCTTTCCAAGTTTTATGCAGACAAAGATAAACTATTATAAGCGAAGTGATGAGAGTCAAAGAGAGTAATTAGTAATTCTAGTAATCCAATTCTAAGTTTTCACGTTGTTATCTCATCAATCAAACCATGTAATCTTCGGATTGACACACGATTATTACAACACGTTGTCAACAAGTAATGCCAGCAGTATGTTGATCATATTCTCAAGATCGCGCAAATCAGCCATTTCCACAGCCGAATGATGATATCTGATCGGTAAAGATAGACAAGCAGTTTGAATACCCAGATTCATAAACGGCACCAAACTTAACGCCGTTGAAAGGCCAATTACAACTTCGGATTGATATGAAATGCCTTGATCCTTCATAAATTTAATCATCTTTTTGGTCAAGTCCCAACTGGGAAGATACGCAGTTTTTCCGCGGATGGCATCCATCAGCTTAATACATGGTCCGTGGCCTAGAGATCGGAA
>JAHYJK010000350.1 GCA_019429225.1 Anaerolineaceae bacterium | reverse complement strand
GCCTTTACGAAAAATGGCCCGGGTCCGGCCTGCATGGAACGCTAACACCGGATCCAGTAAGCAAACCAGGCGGTTGATGAAATTCTGTAAATCGCCGGGCAGCGGAATGTAAACCGGGGTGGCCAGGACAAGCGTATCCACTTCATGCAACCTGGGATACACCCGTTGCATATCGTCTTTGATGCAACATTCTCCTGGCTTCTCATTCCAGCAATACAACCAACCACAGGAACAGGGTTTAACCTTCAGCTGACTCGCGTACAACACCTCGACTTCGCATGCCGCATCGATCATGCCCTGGATGAATGGGGCGAGGATCATAGCGGTATTTCCCTTTCCCATTCGTGGACTGCCGTTAATGGCTATTGCTTTATTCAACTCATCCTCCTTTGCCCAGGTAGAGCCAATAAGCAGCGATTTAATTACCCCCGTTGGCGATCTTGATCATGAAATTTCAATTCAATCTATTAAATATAATACAACATTTGCACAGCGAATTTCAATCCACCAGCCGCTCATAGGTTGAGGGTTGAGGCGCAGAAGACGGGAGACCGGAGACGGGGGTAGGTCACTGCAGGTAGCGCAGGAGGAGGGAGCAGTCCAAAAGGTGTTGAGGTATTAAGGTGTTATGGCGCCAACCTCTGAATCTCCAGCACAAGGGGGGTGGTCTACTGTTTTCGGTTTCCGGTCTGTTCTCTGTGCCAGGTTCAGGTGGAGAACTACGGTGGCGTGTTTACTGCAGGTAGCGCAGGATGAGGGACAGGATCAGGATCACTGCCATGATGATGAGGCAGCCTTTACCGGAATTGGTGTCGTCGCTGTCGCCTTCTTCGAAGGAGCCATCCTGGTAGAAGTTGTCGGGGAGTTCTTCGGGGGATTCGTCGGAGGGGAACATGAGAATTCCTTAAAATCATAACTCATTATATTTCTTGTGCGAGCCAAAGCTCTTCGAAACCGGATACTTTTGTCCATTGAGTTCAATCTTTTCAACAATTGCTTGTTCTAAATCTATATCAAATTTCTCAGCTACATAAGCGAGGTAGATGAATATATCAGCCAATTCGTGTTGAATCTTTTCCTTTGAAATTTGATCTATTTCAGAATCTGATTTCCATAAAAACAATTCCATCAGTTCTGACACTTCAATGTCCAGACCCAGTAACAAATCTTTTATTTGGTGAAATTGCTCCCAATTTCTTTGGTCACGGAATTTGATGATTTGCTTGGATAATTCTTTAATTTCCATAGTCAATTCCTTAGAATAATGATTCTTGAATAATTTCTGTATTAGCTTCTATATTTGATTCCAACGAATTAAGAATATCTTTTATTAAGTTTTGAACCATTGAGTGGGTGACTTCTTCCCCAGTTACCTTCTTTAGGACAAAACCCGCTGCTCCGCCATATCTAGAAATGTACCCATTATCAAAGATAAATTTTGTGCGTCCTTTAGGGTCTTCAGGATCAATGACTTTGGCAGAACCCGGTTCCAGCGCGAACTTGATATTATTCGCTTGAAGGTTTTCATAAAGTCGCCATTCAGGTTCTGTTTCTAAGAAAAGCTCTGATAAAACTTTTGCCCGATCCAGGCCTAGTTTGGACGTCCAACGATGAATAGAGAACCGATGACCTCTTCCCTCATCGTCTACATTTAAAATTGGATAATTCAACTCTTCGATTTCCCCTAAATGATATAGGATAGATTGTTTTTCATTGCGGCTTGAATCCCATGGAGTCTTTATTTTTTTTCGTTCTATTACCTCGAGAGAGTCAACTTTCGCTTTATATTTTATAGAACCAGGTTCTTTTTTTGTCGCAGATAAATAAATTGCCACCCATTTTGTAAAATATTGTCTTCTTTGTTGTTTTAGTAATGGCATATAGTACAAATGATTGCTCTTAATCCAATCAAAATGCTCTTCTTCGTTTTCCGACCGCAATGGGGCTACTAAAACAATTTCAGAGGCTGCAATGCGCCAGTTCATCAATTGATCAGAGGCATTATGGGGGATGACCCTCTCTGCCAGATCCCAACCACCCTGGTGAAGCACTGCAGTTAGCCATTCTTCAAGATATTTTGTTTCACCCGGCAATAACGGAACCGCTCCAACGCCTAATTTATCCAAAGATTTCCACAGGCGGGATTTTGAAAATGGATTTTGTTGTGTGTCATGGGAAGGAAATAAAACGGCTGCTTGGACTACAGTACGTTTTGATCTTTTACTTTCTGATTTGATACCATCTTTTTCTAATATAGCATCTCGATAACGATGAAGAACATTAAGCGCATCTTCTGGTGGTCCAGAAGTTCCATATTGATCTTGATATTGTTGTGTTGTGTCGATACGGTATTTTGCATCAAAAAGTAGTTGTAATTTTGGCCAACCTGGATCATCCATGGTCATCAAGATGTCTGGCTGTTGAGGAACCAGGTAATTTTCACCCACAAATTTGGGATTGTAAGTTAATGTTATTGTGCGTTTGGTATCTGTATCAAATTTGACATTGCACTGTCGCCCCTTTTGTAAGAGAATTTGTAATCCTCGTTGTTGAATTGTTAGAAGATCGGAGCTTGGTATAGGTTTACCTAAGACCTCAGAGACTATTCTCAACAAGGCAATATAACACCAATACTCGTATAGCAAGTTCAAATCTTTGACTGATAAGCGTAAGGGTCCACCTTCTATTCTCAATCCCAGTGCCAATATTGAACAAGCCTGGTATGCATCACGGTAACCAGGAGCGCTCAAAAGTTGAATGGAAGCAAAACCCGCTGGTGGTAAACCATTGATGTTTTCAAATGGTTCTAATTTACTTAACCGCACAATCAACTTTTCGATTGAATCCAATTCTGCAATTATTTTATTG
>JAHYJK010000349.1 GCA_019429225.1 Anaerolineaceae bacterium | reverse complement strand
CCGTCTCCAGTCCCATCGAAGGTGCAACGCACTTCTGGATTCTGGATTTCCGATCTTTAATTTCCGATTGATGTAGACTCTTTATCCCTAAGTGCATCGCACCGTGCCGTCCTCAATCTCCCGTCCGCGCTGAAGACGCATCGCACTTTTGACTTTATAATCAATCATCCAGTATTCAGACCAATCAATCAGCTGTGTCCTTCCGAATCTGTTGCAGGAAAACCTGAGAATTAATCGCCCGCTCTAAAAGATAGGTCAGGTACCACTGCATGATTCTCTCCACTTCCTGCATCACACTTTCCCCCGGGGTGGCAACCAGCGCTTCCTTATACGTGCTGCGTTGAAAATGGCGTAGATATTTCAGGGATGCCATGCTGATTTTTCGCACGTCCTCGTATTTATGTGCGCATCGTGGGCAGATCACCCCACCCACCAATGCGGAAAAATATTGATCTTCGGCTTTGATCTCTTCCTGACAGCCAATGCATTGAAATAACTGTGGTCGATAACCCAGGATGTCCAGCAAACGCATTTCATAATATCGCAGCACCACAAAAACCGGATCGGGTGTACATAAACGTTCCAGGGTCTCCACTGCCAGTCGATACAATGGCGGGTTAGTCCCATCTTCGTAGGTGAATTTATCCAGCAATTCAATCACATAGGAAGCAATTCCCATCAGCTGCAGATCATCCCGAATGGGTAAAAAAGCATTGATGGTTTCAGCCTGGGTGACGATCCATAGATCCCGCCCCTGAGCCAGTTGCAATGTGGAACGCATAAATGGTTCCAGATGCCCGGCTTTGCGGGATGTGGTCTTACGCGCCCCTTTGGCGATGATCCTTAATTTTCCATTATCACGTGTAAAAATGGTTAACAGTCGATCAGCTTCTCCCCAACGTTGGTGGCGCAAAATCAATGCATCCACCCGTCGACTGCGTTCACGCGATGCCATCTTTTTCCTTTATAAAGACGGTAGATCTTTGGGCGTGAATGCGCCGGGAAGCAAGCCGGATACGGTTGTTTCCTGGCTGATTTTCCCCTCACCATCAGCGATCAAAACAATCGTTTCCAGGCCGAATTCTGCCATCACCTGCCGGCATCCACCACATGGGCTGCCAGCATTATCGGTTACCACCGCAATCGCCACAAAATCCCGTTCGCCTTCTGAGACTGCCTTGTAAATTGCCACGCGCTCGGCGCACATCGTGGTCGGGAATGCGGCACTTTCCACATTGATACCATCATAGATTTTTCCAGACGTCGTTAAGATGGCTGCACCTACCGGATAATGGGAATAAGGCACATACGCCCAGTGTCGGACTGCCATCGCTGCCTGAATTAATGTTTCTTTTTGTTCTTCATTAATCTGCATTACTTTGCTCCGTTTCCGGGATGTGACCTACGCGTTTTGCCAGCACCTTGCGGATTCTTCGACCACTGACCTGTGAGACCGTCAACAGCCAGCCATCCACTTTGATCTGCTCACCACCCACGGGCACACGTCCAATCTGGCCATAAATATAACCACCCAGTGTATCAGCCATGTCTTCGGTCAGGTCAACACCCAGAATATCATAGACATCATCCAGGTCGATGCGTCCCGAGAAGACAACCTCATCCTCAGACATTTGCTGAAATTCCAGTTCTTCGGCCTGATCATACTCATCGCGGATTTCACCAACAATTTCCTCGACAATATCTTCCAACGTCACCAGACCTGCTGTCCCGCCATATTCATCCACAACAATCGCCATATGAACACCCTGCGCCTGCATTTCACGCAACAATTCATCCACATTCTTTGATTCAGGAATAAAATAGGCTTTTCGTAAGAAAGGTCGTACTTCTGTTTTTTCCTTTTCGGTCAGATCCGTGCGTAACAAATCTTTGGCATACAGCAAACCGATAATTTCATCGATCGTTTCTTCATAAACAGGTACACGTGAATGCCCGGATTTTGTAAAAATATCGATCGCTTCCTGAACGGTCGCACTTACTTCTAATCCGGTAATATCGATGCGCGGTACCATGACCTCGCGACAGAGTGTCTCGCCAAACTGAAAGATCGAGTAGATCATCTCGCGTTCATCTTTTTCCAATCCGCTATCACCCTGATCGGTATTCACCCAGGTTCGTATTTCTTCTTCTGTCACAGGTCCCAGACGTTGTTGTAAATTCTCAGAAGAACCCAACAGCGCCATCATCAAAGCTGCCACAGGGGAAAACACAAATCGCATTGCATCTCCCAGCCACGCAAATCGAATAGCCCATTTTTCGGGAGCATGCAACACCAGACCTTCCAGCGCAAATTCCACCAACAACAGGAAAAAAGCCGCCAGAATTACCATCCCAAAAACGAGCCAGATCGCCATTTGTGGAAATAAGCTGATGAATATAAAGTAGATGAAAGCACTGATGATAAAGTGCATCAGGATCATACTGATCCGTAAGGAAACCCGTAAACGTTTCTTATCCAGCACAGATAATGCCAGTTCAACCCCTTTCGGGTCTATCTCACGCATGCCAATCAATTGCATCGGACGGCTATTGAGTAAACTGGATCTGACGATAGAAAATAACAGATCCAATCCCAGAATAATAAAAAATACAATCCACAAATAATCATTCACTTGCTTTTGACTTCCTTATCGGTTTTGCAGGTACACCCACTACAACTTCTCCGGCTGCTACATCGTGTGTCACCACAGCACCAGCACCTGTTTTGGCATCTTCTTCGATCGTAAGTGGCGCTACCAGCATCGTATCACTTCCAATAAATACCCGGTCACCGATGACTGTCGGGTGCTTTTTTTCTCCATCATAATTACAGGTGATTGTTCCTGCGCCGATATTCACATCTTTGCCAATGGTTGCATTTCCAATGTATGAAAAATGT
>JAHYJK010000045.1 GCA_019429225.1 Anaerolineaceae bacterium | reverse complement strand
GAATCAACTATTGGGTGGTGAGTATCGTTTGGAACGACGGATGATGCTTCACAGTGTTCACTGTCGCGAAGACGAAAAGCTGGGCGAGTGGCATGTCCTCAATGAGGTGGTGGTATGCAGGGGGCAGTTTGTGCGCCCGATCCAGGTGAAAGCACGCCTGGATGGCTATTTACTGGCATCCTACGTTGCGGATGGAGTCATTGCTTCCACAGCAACTGGCTCAACCGCCTATGCCCTGGCGGTAGGTGGACCGATCATGCCACCGGAGCTGCGTAATATTCTGATTGTCGCGGTTGCCCCACATCTCTCTGTCGACCGCTCGATCATCCTTTCGGAAGGATCACACATCACCCTGGAGGTCAATACCAACCACGAAGCTGTCCTGAGTGCGGACGGACAACCGCCAGTCATTCTCAAAGATGGGGATGAGGTGCATGTCTGTGCCAGTGAGCACACCATTGATTTTGTGCGTTTCCAGGATCGGGGATATTTTTATCGTAACCTAAATAAATATATGGAACAAAATCCAATCGCAGGTGCGTTGTAATGACTGAAACAAATAGTAAAAAACTTTACTGCACATGGCATCCAGATCGAGAAACTTACTTGCGTTGTAACCGCTGTGACAAGCCAATGTGTATCGACTGCGCGGTGAAAACGCCTACCGGCTATCGCTGCAAGGAATGTGTGCGTGGTCAACAGAAAATCTTCGAGACGGCAATTACCCAGGACTATGTTTTCGGAATCCTGATTGCGTTGGCGTTGGGATACATCGGTGGTTTACTGGCGACACGTATCAGCTTCTTTGTGATCTTTCTGGCACCTTTTGCTGGTGGGATCATAGCGGAAGCGGTTCGTAAGGTGATCCAGAAGCGGCGTTCCAAAAAGCTATTTCAGGCAGTCACGGCTGCAGCCGTGTTTGGCGGTTTGATCAGCGCATCACCTCTGCTGCTGGGTTTGCTGTTCGGCTCTATCAATCTGTTTGGCATCATCTGGATGTCGGTTTATCTCGTCTTAATGACCAGTGCCTTATATTACCGCTTGGCTGGTATTCAAATCCGCTAATAAACCTATGCTGACTGAATTGCACATCACCAACTTTGCCATTATTGACCAGCTGGAACTACGTTTTCCTGCCGGGTTGGTGATCTTTACCGGTGAGACTGGTGCAGGCAAATCGATCATTCTGGATGCCATTGAAGCACTGGTGGGGGCACGGGCTGAGACGACCAGCATTCGTGAAGGTGCCGAACGTGCCAGCCTGGAAGCCGTATTTAAGCTGAATGAGCTTAACCGAACAGGCATCACAGATCTTCTCGTAGCTGAAGATTTACTGGACGACCCCGATTATGTCACACTGGGACGTGAGATCCGGCGTGAGGGGCGCACGGTCGCTCGCGTGAATGGGCGTGCTGTCAATGTAGGTTTGTTACGTGAGATTGGTGGGCAACTGGTGGACATCCACGGGCAGTCAGAACACCTCTCTTTATTAAATGTAAAAAAACATCTTTCCCTGTTGGATCGCTTTGCAGTCACCTCAGACCTGCTGCAGGATTATCAGAGCAGTTACCGAACCTGGCAGGGTATCCGGCGTGAATTGGATCAACTGCGCAAGCTGGAACGGGATGCAGATCGCCGGATGGAATTATTATCCTTTCAGATTCAAGAGATAGAAGCAGCCAAACCACTGGTAAGTGAGGAGCAGGAACTCAAGGAAGAGCGTAACCGCCTGGCGAATGCTGAGAACCTGGCTGAATATGGACGCACTGCTCTCAGTCTACTGGATGAAGCCAGCCCGGAGATGCCGGGCATCAGCGACCTGGTGGGGCAGGTATCACAGGCTTTGCACGGATTGACACGCATCGACAGCTCGCAGGCAAACCTGGCAGAGCAGGCAGACAGCCTATCTGTACTGGTGAGTGAGCTCTCACGTGACCTGCAAACCTATCTGGATCAGATTGAATACAATCCCAGGCGATTGGAAGCGGTGGAAGAGCGCTTGGAACTCCTACGAACATTGCAACGAAAATATGGTGGCAGCATCGAAGCGGTACTGACTTATGCCCACAAAGGACGTGAAGAGTTAGAGCAAATCACCCATGCCACCGAACGGATAGAGGAATTAACCGGGCAGGAGCAACAGATTCGTCTGACACTGGCAGAAAAAGTACAGCGATTATCAGCGCAGCGCAAACAATCGGCGAGTACATTGTCTACTGCTGTTGAAAAAGAATTGATGGATTTAAGTATGCAGGGGGCACGCTTTGAGGTTAACTTTGGTTTATTGCCAGATCCACATGGTCTAGAATTAGAGACGGGCGAAACGGTTCGTTTTGACGAGACAGGTATCGACCAGGTGGAGTTCCTGATTGCACCCAACCCGGGTGAGGGACTCAAACCAATGGTCAAGATTGCATCAGGTGGTGAAACAGCAAGGCTGATGTTGGCGCTCAAACGCGTACTGGCACAGGCAGACGAAGTCCCAACCCTGATTTTTGATGAAATTGATCAGGGTATTGGCGGAAGAATCGGTTTTGTCGTCGGTGAGAAACTCTGGCATCTGGCGCGTGATCATCAGGTGTTGTGTGTCACCCATCTGCCACAGTTGGCAGCCTTTGGTGATCAACATTTGCGGGTTTCGAAGCAGGTGCAGAATGGCAGAACTTTAACCCTGGTGGAAGCATTGGCAACTGAAGGACGGAGAAAAGAGCTGGCACAAATGCTAGGTGCTATCAGCGAGTCGCATCTGACTACCGCAGATGAAACCCTGCGTACGGCTCAGGAACGCACCCGGCCTTCCAATCCACCTCTACTTTAATATTGATACGAGTGAAATATGTCGCCTGAAAATCGATTGATGATCCACATGCTGGGGCAACCCCGGATTTTTTGGGGAGATCAGCAGATTGTTATCCAACGTAAACTGGCGCGTATCTTTATTTATTATCTGGCTTGTCAGAAATCAATGATCGGGCGTAGTGATCTGGTGGTTGTATTCTGGCCGGATTCACCCAATTCAAGGCAACATTTACGTGACCTTTTAAGTAAGTTGCGCGCTGAATTGCCTGATCCGGATATCATTCTTACAGATCGTGACTGGATTGGTTTGGATTATACCAAAGTCAACTCAGATGTTCTGATCTTTGAAGATTTATATGAACAGCTCTCGCTTCCTTTTTTGAATATTGAAAACCGTCCATTACCTGAGGCAATATACCAGAAAATGTTAAACGCGATCAATATGTGGGAAGCACCGGCATTTTTGTTTGGAATTCCGCTTATGGATAGCGATGACTTGAATGAGTGGGTTACGGAGCAAAACCGTAGATTGCGGCATAAATGGTTGAGCCTGATGATGCGTATCAGTCATCACTTAATTGCCAAAGGGGACCTTGAAAGCGCTCTGACCTGGCTGGAAAAGATCAATGAAAATGATGACAATTATGACTTTCCCCAGGTGATTTACAGCCGTCTGGAAGTTCTCTATCATCTGGGAAGACTCTCCCAGGCTTATGAGTATGGCTTGCGTTTCACAGACCAGATTAAAACCGATTGGTTTGCTGAACACCGTCTGTCGTTTGAAACCTTGATGAAACGTATTAAAAATGAACGCATCCAGCTTGCGATCCGCACACAACCACCTGCGCGATCAACCCCGGAAAAAAACATACCGTTTGTTGGCAGAGATGATCTGATCACACAATTCCAAAGGGCTTCCCGTCGCGGTGACATTGTTGTGATATCCGGTGAGACCGGGTTTGGCAAAAGCCGTCTGTTAATGGAATTCATAAATAATTTAGTCACTCCGATCCCAGTCCATTCCATGGAAGCTGTTTATTCTGAGAGGAAAATTGCTTTTCATCCCATTATTGAACATTTACGTCAGGCTTTGAACATGAGTGATTGGCAGAAAATTGAAAGGTTTTGGGTTTCTCAACTCTCCCTTCTCATGCCAGAATTGCAGAGCCAGCTGGAATACAAATCAGAATTTTTTAACCTGACCGAAAATAAACAACTCAGTTTATATGAAGCCTTTCGACAGATATTGTTGACACTTGCTGGAAATCAAAAGATTTTAATCAGTGTTGAAAATGCCCAATGGCTGGATAAAGATACAATTGGTTTAATTTCTTACCTGACCCATAGACAGTTTTTCAGTGAAAAGGCACATCTGGTATTGCTGCTGGGGAAGAATGAACTAAATGTGCCAGTCTTCGACTTCCTGAAAGATCCTGCCTGGGTCAGCCAGATTGCATGGATTCATATCCCACCATTGGAATTGGATGCCATTTCGAATATCGCTCTTTATTTACTTCGCAAACCGCTTTCAGGGAAATTTACTCAACAGCTCAAGGATGCAACTGGTGGTAATCCATTATTTGTGATTGAAACCTTGCAGATGATGATAGAAAAACCAGACCTATTAACAGAATTAACCTGGGAACAGATTCCATTATCAGGTGTGGTTCAGATTGTCATCCGTGAGCGATTGGGTCATCTTACAAAGAATGCCCGGCAGGTATTGGATTGTGCCGCAATAGTGGGATCGGAATTTAGTTTTGATTATGTGGAAGTAATGGCTGATCTTCAGGAAATGCCATTGGTATCGGCCATCGATGAATTAATCGATAAAGGCATTATAGTGATTAGTTCGCAAATTCACCAGCCATTGCGCTATAAATTCAATCAAACCTTCATTCGGGATGTGGTTTTGCAGGGACTAAGCCAGACGTATAAGCAGATTTTACATAAACACCTGGCGGATCATTTGCTGACGAGAGTCATGGAAAAGAAGACTGCGGATGAAATGGCTGATATTGGTTACCATTTAGGCAGTGCGGGAAAGGTTGATCAGGCATTCCAGTACTGGATTGAAGCAGCGGAATTGTTCAATAATGCGGATATTAATCAGAAAGCAAACTATGCTTACGAACAGGCACAACTTCTATCCCAAAATCACAACTTTAATTTCACTGATGAACAACTGTACAAATTATGGGTGGGTTGGGGTGAATTGGCAAACAAAATGAATGATTTTAAATCCGCGATTGAGTATTATCATCATGCGGTTCAGGATGGTTTATACCGTAATTCCTCATTGTTAATTGGGAGCGGTTTGAGTGGAGAAGGTTATTTATACCTGATGCGCGGGTTACCTGATCAAGCAACTCGATATCTGCAACGTGCTGCTTCATACTTGAAGGAAGGCTCGGTTTCAGAATATATTCGTAATAGTATTCGTTTCATGCTCACACAGCTATATCATTTTGACTTGCAGGCCAGTATCAACGAATATGAATCCATTGTCTGGCTGGAGAACCAAATGAAAACGGATAAAGATCAGTTGATATTTGCCAGCCTTCAAAGCACTATAGCCTTGACCTACGCATTATCTGGAAAATTTAAGGAAGCAGAAATAGAAGCCAATAAATCCATCCAGACTGCTTTAAAGTTAAATAATCCGACATTGCGCATTGAAAATGAATTTTCACTTGGACTTGGATATTATTATCAGGGATTATATAAAAAGTCTTTGGAAAAATTTGGTCTGGTAATTCAAATTGCAGAATCCAATTATTATTGGCGCTTTGTTTTAGAATCACTATCGGTGATCAATCGCGTATATTTAGCGTTAGGGAAAACGTATCAATGTTTTGAAAATATTCAGAACGGATATACACTGGCAAAGATCTATCAGTATACAAGTATGCATAGCATTTTTATGAATTCGGAAGGAAGATTGTATCTCGCTTTTGGAAAATATGAGAAAGCAATAAGCCTTTTTGAGGAGTCTATCAGATTCAGTAGTAACAATCGCAATGTTCTTCTCAATCAAATGTGGATTGGTTTCTCTAAAACCTTAATGGGTGAACTTGAAAATGGGCTAAAGATGTTACAGCAAGTGGCGGAGGATGTAGAAACACAGCAATTAATCCAAATACAGTTAGAATCCAAAGCGCGGCTTGGATTGACTTTGTATTTACTAGGGGATGTTCAGGCGGCACTCACTTTACTGCGAGAGGTTACAGATCAATCTCAGGAATATGGATTTGCAGGCGCAGGTAGTGCATACGCCTATGTGCGGGCACATGACGCCTTGAGCAAGCATGAGCCAGATATCGCAAGAGAGATGGCGGAAATCATCATGCAGAAAGCCAAACAGGAAGAATCTCCCTGGTTGGAATGGCATGCCCTGGATATTGCGATTGAATCTAATAAATTAGTGGGAAAATCATGTAAGAAATGCTTACATAAAAAACAATCTATTATAAGAAACTTGAATCAATCGAAACCACAAAATCTGGATTTGTCTCTTGATTCGAATTTTCCACCACTATTTGTCTTGGTGTAGACAAAATCAATTGTTTATTGGTAAAATTTGTCTACGCCTTGTCAATGGCAGCGGCGTATAAATAGAGTATCATTTGCGTTGCAGAAATGGGCTTGAGTGGAAGGGGTCTCAGCCGCAGAAAGAGGTCGGTAGTGTTCAGGGGAATTCACTATCGACCTGTTTTTCTTAATCACCTTTCAGAAAAGAGATGGTGACACCTTCGCCGCCTTCGCGTTCGACACCACTTTCCCAATGATCGACATACTGGTTCTTGCTGAGTGCATCGCGTACCACCTGGCGTAGTTTACCGGTGCCTTTGCCGTGGATGATGCGTACAAAGGGCATGCCGGAAAGATAAGCAGATTCAATAAAATTGGTTAGCCCAGCCAGGGCATCCTCAGCCAATTGACCGCGCAAATCCAGTTCCATGCCAGGGGAAGGATGGAGAATGGATGGTTGTTGGCTGGGACTTTCGTCCAAACTCTGAAGGGCTTTGCGTACACTGGAACGCATTTTTGGTTTATCATCATCTACAGCTTGTTTGCGGACATCGCCAGGGCGCTGAACATCATGAGCAGCAGCACGGACTCGCAAATTTCCGATTTGCACTTCAAGCTCATCGGCTGAGATCGCCGTAATGACAGCCTGCATTCCCAGGGAGCGAATTATAACTTTCTCTCCCAGGCGCAACGGTTGCTCATCCAGGGTAGGAGTGCCGCTTTTTCGAACAGGTGGCAGGTTAACTTCCTCGTGGATATCGCTCACCTTTTCTTCGATGCTCTTCAAGGCATCCAGGGGTTGACGGGCACGAGCCAGTTCTTTGCGCAGATCGAGTAATTCGCGTTGTAATTTTTCTACTTCATCTTCCGCTGCCTGTCGGGCTTTATCCAGAATGGCTAAACGCTCATCCTCTATTTCTTCCAGGCGCTGGTTTAACTGGCGTTCCAGCCGACGGGCCTCACTGCGGGAGATTTCGGCTTTACGGCGTTCCTTGCGTGAGATACTGCGCTGGCGATGAATTTCATTTAACAAATCTTCTGCTTTTAACTCGGTCGGATCGACCATGCTGCGGGCATCTTCAATGATCTCTTTGGATAAACCCAAACGCTCACTGATCGCCAGGGCATTGGAACGACCGGGAAGACCGATCATCAGATTGTAGGTGGGCCGCAAAGTGCGCAGATCAAATTCCATGCTGGCATTGATCAAGCCAGGTGTGTTATGCGCGAATGCTTTCAACTCGGGGTAATGCGTGGCAATCAGACAGGTAATACGCCGTTTAACCAGATAGGAAAGCATGGCGCGTGCCAGGGCTGAGCCTTCCTGAGGATCGGTGCCAGACCCAAGTTCATCCAGCAGTACCAAACTGCGCGAATTGGCACGTTTGAAAATGCGGGTAATGTTGGTGATGTGTCCGGAGAAGGTGGAGAGAGACTGCTCAATAGACTGTTCATCGCCAATATCGGCGAAGATATCCTGAAAAACGCACAGACTGGAACCGGATTGTGCCGGGATATGCATGCCAGATTGCGCCATCAATGCCAGCAAGCCGATTGTCTTCAGGCTGACCGTCTTTCCGCCGGTGTTAGGCCCGGTAATTACCACTCCAAAGGTAAGCTGGTCAAGTTCCACATCAATAGGCACAACGCTTTTGGGATCCAGTAAGGGATGTCGGGCGTGACGCAAAGCGATGGTACTGCCGGGATGATCTTCATCACGGGAAATAAAATCCACCAGTACCGGTTCAGCCGCGTCGAGATCTTCGGCGTACTTCGCCATCATCAATCCCAGATCGAAACGCGACAATGCATCCACAATGTTGCGGATCTGGACCACTTCAGCACCGATCATATCGCTGAGTTCGAGTAGTATCCGGCGGATCTCATCCCGCTCTGCCAACTGGAGTTCATGCCAGCGATTGTTGAGTTCCACTGTGACCAGTGGTTCCACAAAAAGGGTGGCACCGGAAGCGGATTGATCGTGAATGATGGCATTGATACGACCTTTAAATTCAGAGCGCAGGGGTATGACATAGCGGCCATTGCGCTGGGTGATGAGTGTTTCCTGCAACATCTTGCTCTTGTGTGGATCGGCAATGATCTGGTTCAGCTTGGTAAGCAAACGCTCATGAGCAATTTTTATCTCGCTGCGAATAGAAGCTAATTTTTGTGAGGCATTATCCAGCACTTCACCGCGTTCAGAAATGACCCGTGAGATCGCTTCAATGATTCCGGGTGGTGGGGGAAGCTCCTGGCCTAATTGACCCAGTAATGGTAATGTTTCAGCCTGTTCGAGCAACGTGCGGCTCAGGTCTCGCGCAGCAGCCAGGGTGTAACGGATACTGAGTAATTCCGAGGGCTCCAACATACCATGTTGGGCAGCTCGGTTCGCGAGGGGGCGTACATCCCGGCTTCCGCCAATGGTAATATCTGCTTCTGAGCTAAATAGATGACGTGTTTCGGTGGTGAACGCCTGACGTTCCCTGGCTGCCTGTAGTTCACTGCTGGGATGAATATTTCGAGCCAGCTCGGCTGAAGCACTGAAAGCAGCATAAGAACTCAATTTCTCGAGTACTTTCTCAAATTCAAGGGTGTGAAGCGTTTTTACGTCCATCATATCGATGCGAGTGTACCATAAAACAGGTTCAATCCAAACAGTTTAAACGAAAAACCGATCCAATGGCGGGGAAAATTACTGGTCAATCAGCAGATGAATGTGAAGTGATAAATGCAGCCTGGCAAGTGCTTTTTATAACATGATTTTGATCAATATTGTTGCTAGAATGAAACTATAGATTTCATTATTTTCAGACATCCTGGCAACTCAAAAAAGGCAGGCGAAAATGGGAAGTACGGTACAGGATCGGATTGATCCCTTAACCACAGTTGGCACCTTGAAAGAAGAACTGGGGGAAGGTGTTGTGCGTTGTACTGCCTGTGCACATCGCTGCCTGATAAAACCGGGACGGCGCGGTATCTGTCAGGTGCGCTTTAATAAAGATGGGGAGCTGCGTGTTCCCTGGGGGTATGTGGCGGCTTTACAGATTGACCCGGTGGAGAAAAAACCTTTCTCGCACTTCTATCCCAGCTCGGACGCGCTCTCCTTTGGCATGTTGGGATGTAACTTCCATTGTGATTATTGCCAGAACTGGTTGACGTCGCAAACCATGCGTGATCCACGGGCGGATATTGGTGCACAGTACATCCGCGAGATTTCAGCGGAGAAATTGGTAGATATGGCCTTGCAAAACAATGCCCCAATCCTGGTTTCTACTTATAATGAGCCCTTAATCACTACAGAGTGGGCGGTGGAAATCTTCAAACGGGGGAAAAAAGCTGGATTGGATTGTGCCTATGTTTCCAATGGAAATGCCACCCCGGAAGCATTGCGGATGTTGCAGCCTTATCTGGATGCATACAAAATTGATCTTAAATCGATGAATGATAAAAATTATCGCAAACTGGGTGGGGTGTTGAAGAATGTATTGGACACGATCCAGTATGCCAGCCAGTTGGGTATCTGGGTGGAAGTAGTGACCCTGGTAGTGCCAGGTTTCAATGATGACCCGGAAGAACTCTGGGATGCAGCACGATTTATAACATCCATTTCGCCTGATATTCCCTGGCATGTAACCGCATACCACCCTGATTATCATATGCTCGATAATTATGCCACACCGGTGGAAACCTTGCAAACTGCTGCGGATATTGGTCAGGAAGCAGGATTGAATTATGTGTACGCCGGAAATATCCCTGGCAGAGTGGGATCGCTGGAGAACACTTACTGCCCCAGTTGCCAGACAGTGTTGATTTACAGACGCGGATTTGTGGTACGGGATTATCGTATTACTGCCAAAGGAACCTGTCCGAACTGTGGTGTTAAGATCGCCGGGCGCTGGACGGATGAACCCGAGTCAGTTCACCTGGGTGGTTGGGGTTTGCCACGCCGTATCTAGGCTAATTCTTTATTATCCATTCAAAAAGATGATGGTTAAATCTGGTTGAGTGGTTTAACCATGTACAGCTCGCCGGGTTCAAATCCACGAGCCTGATAGTATTGCCGGGTTCCAATGGCAGCGATCACTGCTAATCTGGAATAGCCATTTTTTCGGGAGATGCGGCTGGCTTCTTCGAGGAGCTGTTTTCCCAGGCCGATATGTTGGGCTGCGCCTTCCTTCTCTGCACCAACTGCCAGGGATTGCCCATAGACGTGTACTTCACGCACCAGAGCAGCGTTACGCAAATCTGTAAAATTCAGATCAGCAGCGGGATGGTTTTCCGATGTATCCTGGGGGAGGGAAAGGCGCAAGTAGCCAGCGATTTTGCCTTCCGGGGTGCGAAAATGGATGAAGTGCTCTTCGGCATAGGCTGGGTGGTAGATATGGTCTTCCAGTCGCAGATCTTCCACCTGTACCTGTTGCTTCTTAACCTCATTACAACGCATGCAATTACATTTCTGTCCCCGACGAGCGACTTCTGCCAGCACATCCTGGCGCAGGCTGGTGCGTTTGTTGCCATCCACTACATGGTGGGAGGGAATATCGCGAATCACCCGATTAACGCGGCAATACGGCTGGATCATAGGTTTCACATCCGCAATCAGGCGGATCAGATCTTCCTGGGTATAGGGCTCGTATTCACCCTTTTGCCAGTAGGTGTGAAGCTCAGTGCCTTCCAGTAACTGTGTGGGGTAAATCTTAATCTCATCCGGGGCAAATCCATCTGTCCAGAGGCGCGAGAAATCTTCGTTATCGGATTGCAGGGTAGCACCCAACAGATTGGGCATCCAGTGCAGAACGATCTTAAAGCTGGCAGCCCGTAAAAGCGAGGCAGCGTACAACGCATCAGCAACCGTGTGACCACGCTTGTTAAGTTTCAGAACACGATCATCCAGGGATTGAACGCCCATCTGCACTTTGGTGACGCCAAGTTTTCTTAGCCAGGCCAGTTCTTTGGGATTAATTTCATCCGGACGTGTTTCAATCACTAATCCGACATTGCGATGGGCAGCGGTTTCGTTGATCTTGTGGGCTTCTGCCATGGTTTCGCTATCTATACCGTTCATGGCATCGAAGCAGCGTTTAATGAAGTGTTCCTGATAATCCCGGCGATAGGCACTCCAGGTACCACCCAGGATGAGAAGCTCGATTTTATCGGTCGGGTGACCATTGGCTTCGTATGAATCCAAACGCGATTTGACCTGCAAATAAGGGTCGAAACTGTGCTGAAAAGCGCGGGCAGCACCGGGTTCGTCAATCAGGTAACTTTTGGGCATGCGCACATCATCCGGGCAGAAGATACATTTACCGGGACAGGGATATGGTTTGGTGAGAACAGTGACCGTTGTGACCCCTGAAAGACTGCGCACCGGCTTCATGCGGATGCGTTCCACCAGGGTTGGATCAGCCTCTGCTTCTCCGCTCTCGATCTGGCGCTTGTACTCCGCAACCAGAATGGATTTGGGAATGTAGCCACCCGTGGGGATTGGATGTGAACTTACCGCGCTGGCCACGTTTTTTCCCTTTCGGATATCTTCCAGGATGCTGCGGGCAAGTTCCAGGCGATCAGGGGTTACCTGATAGCGCTTTGTCCATTTTTCGTAATCTCTCATAACTTTCCAACAAGCGATTTTATGAAGATCAATCGCTGTGTAATCCTTTTCATGCTTGCGCTGTCATCTCTGTTTGGTGTTGGTATAATCACTTTATGCAGGCAGAAGTTATTCAACAGCTTTTAGATATTAATTATCAATTTTACCAGACATTTGGAGGCGCTTTTGCAGCCACCCGCAGGCGTGTACAACCAGGCATACGGAAAGTGATGGAATTGATTCCTCAAAATGGGTACTGGTTGGATCTGGGTTGTGGTTCAGGGGCATTGGTGCAACTATGGATGCAACAGGGTCGCCGGGGGGGGTACCATGGGCTGGACTTTTCGGCGGTTCTGTTACAGGAAGCTCGCAATTTGTTGGCAGGTGAGGAAATTCACCCGGGGTTAGAGATCCAGTTTACGGAAGCTGATCTGTTGTCCCCAGCGTGGCCGGCTGCAGTGGAGCGAAAGAAATATGACGGCGTATTGTGTTTTGCTGCCATGCATCACATTCCCGCGTATAAGAAACGCTTACAACTGGTTCACCAGGTGCGCGAATTACTGGTGGAAGGTGGAATATTTATTCATTCGAACTGGCAATTTCAGCATAGTCCCCGCTTGATGGCACGTGTCCAATCCTGGTCGCAGATTGGGCTGCAGGCTGAGTGCCTGGAAGAGGGTGACACCCTGCTGGATTGGCGCTATGCCTTGCCGGGGCAAAGTGAACAGGTGGGTTACCGCTATGTTCATCGATTCTCTGAGGATGAGTTTATGCTTCTGGCACAAGAGGGCGGATTTGAAATCAAGGATCGGTTTGAGTCGGATGGTGAAGGTGGACGTTTAGGTTTGTACCAGATCTGGCAGGCTGTCTAGCTTTCCAGCCGGCGCATATGCGGTCGACAATATCCCAAAGCTGTGGCGCGACCGACCGATTGCGCATTGGTTTCCGCATTGAGTCTGGCTTTTAGATTGGAAATGTGCATATTGACAGTACGCTGAGAGAGATTTAATTTCTGGCAGATTTGTTTATGGGTTAATCCTTGTGAGAGCAGCTCCAATACATCCTGCTGGCGCGGGGTGAGTTTGATATCCACGGGAAATGAAGCGCGGGTAAGCTCCTTTGGCTCTTCCAAACTGGCGACTACCCAATTTCCGAGCACAACAGCCCGCAGAGAAGTGCCCTGCAAGCTTTCGAGCAACTGAGAAGCTGGCGGTGGTGGAATCCATCTACCATCGTTGATCTGCTCGACCAGCAGTACGGCAGGTTGATCCTCCTCAAAGGTCAGCATGGATTGATCGTTAAAAATCAGTAGAATACGTGTCATATTTTAGAATATCCGTTCTATATTATCACAGAAAAAATAGGATGAGTCAAGATAAAAGAGCTTCTTGGACCTCATTTATGGAGTGTTATTGAGAGGATTAATAAAATATTTCCAAAAAAACCGTGAGGAAAATTAGACTACTAAAAAATGTAATCTTAAAATTATAATGTGATAATATAATGATTAAGTTTTCTCTGGATTTTGAGACTGCTTCCATCGTTTCAAGTACAGTTTCATAACCATAAATATTTTATGAAAATATTTTGCACTTATCATCAAATGTAAGGTAAAAAAACATGAGCAGCAAGATTCTACTCGTCGATAATGATATCCCACTACAAACCATGCTGGCAGACCACCTGCAGAAAGTATATCGGGTAGTAACCGCAACGAATGGGCAGGAGACCATGCGCCAAGCCTTCAGCGAGCACCCGCATCTGGTAATTGTTGAAGTGGAGTTGCCCGGCATGGATGGCTGGGGAGTGATTGCCCGGCTCCGTGAAATTTCTTCCATACCGATCATCATCCTTTCGAAAAGAACTTCCGAAGCAGATAAATTGCGTGGCTTTACCCTGGGTGTGGATGATTACATCACCAAGCCGTTCAGTTATGCGGAGCTTTTGGCGCGCATTAATGCAGTTTTAAACCGCACCCGTCGAGGGACAGGCACCCTGGAAAATATCCTGATCGTGGACGATCTGATGATTGATCTCAACCGGCGAGAGGTGCGCCTGGATACCAAACTGGTTGATTTGACACCAACAGAATTCCGTTTGCTGGAGATTCTGGCACGTCGGCATGGGAAAGCTGTTTCGGAAGAAGAATTGACCAAACAAATGTGGGGTGAATACAGGCACGAAGGATCAACAATCTTGCGTCGCTACATCTGGTCTTTGCGCAGTAAACTGGAAGAGGATCCGGCCAATCCAAAATGGATTGTGACCATACGCGGGTTTGGGTATATGCTGGAGTAGCGAATAGCTGATAAAAGTCTGAACATGGATTTACAGGATTTTAAGTTTCTGGTTTGCCAGGTGATTTTGCATGTGAGGATTGTTGATTTTCGGCGTTTGATGACAGGATTTACAGGATGTGGTTCCACCGCTGAAAATCTGATCTGATTTTTGTGACTACAGTATGGACTATGATGGGGGTTTATGGTGCGATGCACTTAAGGATGGTCATGAAACATCCGAATGGAACAACATATCCGTTGATCACTAGTCCAAAAGTGCGTTGCACCTCTCTCTCTGTGTTTTGGAAATGCCGTTATTTGGAAAGGAAAGGTGTATTGTATACAAGGTGCAATGCACTTCTGACAGACTTTTGAACATAACATTTCCCCATATCCAGGAAATCTGCTGCATCCTCAAGTGCAATGCACCAGAATAAATTACCCATATGGCGGGGGACAGGATGTAATTTTGTTGTTACCTTTGAGATAGAATCAATCCACTAATAAGGAATCAAAAACATTATGTTGAAATTTCGATATTTGTTTGATAATCCTGATCTGGCGCGCATGCTGCTCAAGAATTGGGATTATGATGAGAATTCGGAAGAGATGTTCCAATATTTTCGGATTTCTGCCAATGCCATTTATCCTTTACGAATTCATGGGGAGGTGTGTTATTTGCGCTTCAGCCCTGTCTCTGAAAAACGGGAAAGGAATGTAATGGCAGAGCTGGCGTTTTTGGATTATTTACGCGGTCTGGGGTATCCAGCCATGGAAGCGGTGAAGTCGCGAGGAGGAGAAGAGGTCGTCAGGAAAGAAACCCCCTGGGGAGAATTTTATGCCAGTGTGTTCAAGCGAGTGGCAGGTGAACAGATCAATCAGACGGACTTCAATGATGAAATTATGTTTTCATATGGCTCTACGCTGGGAGAACTGCACGCATTTTCCAGGCAATATGCGAACCCCAGTGTGAAGCGATGGACGCATAGAGATGCGTTTGATTGGATGGAGAAAACGCTGAGCGAATTGGGATTGGATCAAGAACCTATGCAGGAACTGGCTTTACTGAGGAGAGAATTTGACCAGTTACCTATTACCCAGGATAATTATGGTTTGATTCACTTCGATTTTGAGCCAGACAACGTGTTCTACGATGAAACCAGTCAGCGCTGCAGTGTGATTGATTTTGACGATACCATGTATCACTGGTTTGTTATGGACATTGTGCAAGCCCTGGATGCGATTCAGGATGAAATGGAAATAGATGATTGTTCCCATCAGGAAACAGTCTTCTTGAAAGGTTATCGCAGTCAATTTAATATTGATGAGGAGGTACTTTCGATGCGATCGGTTTTCCGTCGCTTTGCTGGCTTATATCAATTTGTGAGGGTCGCCCGAGCTATGCAGGAACGATGGGAGAATGAACCAATCTGGATGGTTGAACTGCGAGAAAAGCTGGAGAGATTGTTAATTAAATCTGAGAGAAATTTTGGATTGAATTTTGGTCTTGAGACCAAGAGTTCATGAGTTGAGGATTCAACAAAATCAACGACGAGCCCAATCACAATTTTCGATAAAAAGTTGAATTTCTGTTCGCACCCACAGATTATCCTGTTTTTCCCATCGGGAAGAAAAGAAATAATCCGGGCCAATCTCGTAGGTCAAACACCATTTCTCTTCCGCCATCTGTTGCTGATCCACCAGGACTGGTTCCAAAAAAATATAATGGGTAGCCATCTCAGCCGTTAGAAATTTCATCGAGCGATCAGCCATGCTCTTCAACCGTATCGGAACACCAGAACAACCGACCAGGCTAATGAGGGTAAAGATTGTGATGAATCTGGTTGTTTTGAAGGTCAGGTTTAATCCTTTTTGGGAAATCATCATCTGCGTGCCCAATTGCAATCAGCAATATAAGGTCGAATTTCTGTTTGTATCCAGGTCTGTTCTTGTTTTTCCCACATACTGGAGAAACTGAATTCGGGACCAAGCTCATACGTCAGACACCATTTATTTTCACGAATTTGATGAGTATCGGTCATGATGGGTCTGAAGTAATTCATGCTTTCAATGGCAGTGGACATCTCTGCATTGAGGAAATGCATCGCCTGGTCGGCTGTACTTTTTAACCTCATAGGCATCCCGGTGCAGCCGCTCAAGAAGGTCAAACCAGTGATGATTAATAACCCGAATTTCTTCAAAAAGAGCCCCTTTTTATTTTTACCTAACGTGCCCAATCGCAATTGTCTACGTATGGTTGAACTTCAACCTGTATCCAATCTGATTCCTCTTTTTGCCAGCGGCTGGCGAAATAGATTTCATTGGTAATTTGATGAACCAAACACCAATCCGATTCAGAAATCTGCAGCATATCCACCAAGGTAGGTTCATTTACCTGAGAAAATTCGTTCACATTTGACAATTCGGAATTCAAAAGTTTAATCGCATTTTCGGAGGTTCGTTTCAATTTCAATGGTATCGGTGAACAACCAACCAGGAACAATAATAGAAAGATGAGAAAAAGGAGGCGTTGCTTATTCATATCATATCCCTTTCAAATGATGAAATCTGGTTATTTAATTCAATATAGAGGATATTCACTGGTTATTATAAAGTATATTGCACGTAAAAATAGTTTGCTCGCCGTTATAAAGGAATTTAACTAAAAAATGTATTCTGAAATATAATGGATTCAAGATTCGGGCCGAAAAGACAAGATTATTGATATGTTTAAACCATCAAATTTAATTCTGGTTTTGTTCCTGCTTGTCCTGTTGTGCGTTGCTGTCTTCCCGACACAGACTATCCAGGCACAATCTGAGAATGCTTATGATCTGATCAATACAGTCAATACTTTAAGGGCATCGAAAGGGCTTGATCCTTATAAGATCGATTCTTATCTGATGGGTTATGCTCAACAGCATGCAGATTACATGGCATCCATTCAATATTCGACTCACACCCACAGTGATGGATCGATTGCCTGGCAAAGTGGTATTCAGGAAAACGTCGCTGAAGGATCTGAAGGAATCATTACATCCGCATTTGTAGTTTATCAAATCTGGTCGGATTGGGTTCATTGGCACATCATGGTCGATTATGCCAGTGGAGATGTAGGCGCTG
This sequence comes from Anaerolineaceae bacterium, assembly GCA_019429225.1. Lineage (GTDB taxonomy): Bacteria > Chloroflexota > Anaerolineae > Anaerolineales > Anaerolineaceae > UBA6170. The sequence continues at coordinate 4,851 of JAHYJK010000045.1, read as the reverse complement.
GGGTGGCTTTGGGAACCAATGGAATGGTTTATTATGTGCTGAATGTTCGACCGGGAGATGCCATACAACCAATAGTTCCAACCTCTGGCTCAGGTAGTGCAGTTCCGACTTCAAGCGGTACCCGCACAGCTACTTTGGACTTAATTTCATTCTTGATTAAGAGCACTCCAGCTCCGGATGGATCGATCATTCACGTGGTTGGTTATGGACAATCTCTGTGGAGTATTGCTGACGCATATGGCGTCACCATTGACCAATTGCGTAGTTTGAATAATATTTCCCCACATTACACGACTATCAGGACTGGTGATCAATTATTGATTCAACCGGCTCACACCCCTACCGCGACATTATCAGCAGAAGAAGCATCCACCCATACGAAAACACACGAGCCGACTGCCGTCCCACCCACCGCAACCCTGAGACCTTCCCGTACTGCGTTACCCTCTGCTTCACCTTCCCCAACAGAGACTCCCTTGCCAGTCGCAGCACCGGAAAAAGAACCGAATTCTATGGCAATGACGGTCATGGGTGTCAGTCTGCTGGGATTGATCGTGGTGGTGATTTTTGGGTTTGTAAAGACGAGAAACACAAAAAATGTGGTGGATTAATAACAAGATCACCGGTCATTGCCATCCACGAATTTGGATCACGAATACCCTAAGGGCATGATATTCACGAATAGTATTCAGTGGCAGACTCAATATGTTTTGATGAATCTCTGTTCCGCAATACCTTCGCAGAGAATCGAATCATCAAGAGTTGTATGATTGAAAACAAATATCTTCATCATCTCTCTGAATGGTACAATCAGGACGACGGGCTATGAAATCATTCCTATTGAGACCCTGGAAAACACTTTCAAGAGAAACCATCTTAAACCACAACAAATTTCTATCGGTGGAAAATCACGTGGTGGAATTACCGGATGGACGAATAATCCCTGATTGGTCCTGGGTAAAGATTCCGGATGCATCCATTGTTCTGGCAATGACTGAAGATGAACAATTCATCTGTTTCCGTCAGATAAGGTACGCCGTCGAGGGCACTACGCTGGCAACCGTTGGCGGGATGATAGAGGAGAATGAAGACCCTCTTGAGGCTGCAAAAAGGGAATTACTGGAAGAATCCGGGTATGCTGCGGATGAATGGGTCAGATTAGGCAAATACATTTTGGATCCGAATCGTGGGGTGGCAAATATGCATCTGTTTTTAGCCTTGGGTGCCAAACAGGTGTCGGAACCGATCATCGATGACCTGGAAGATCAGGATTTGATCCTCCTGAGCCATGAGGAAATTGAAAAAGCTCTGCTGTCAGGTGAGTTTCAAATTTTGACTTCAACGGTTGTCATTTCGATGTCCTTGAATTACCTTCATTCACAGAAGAGACAAAAATAAAAATGGAAACGATTGATTGAAAAAAAAGAACCGCTAAGGCGCAAAGACACAAAGAAAAGAAAGCAATAATAAATAATTACTAGAATCAGATTTTTCTCCTCTTGATCAGCGTTATTCAAACATTTTTCATTCATTCGCCTAAACGATACACTGGTTGTATCAAATTTAGAAGGAGCATGCTATGAATTCTTCAGATTTTGGGCTAATTCAAATTGGACAGATTGCCATTCCGGTTGGTGATCTGGAACGGGCGGTGACATTCTACCGGGATGTGTTGGGAATGCGATTTTTGTTTCAAGCACCTCCCGGATTGGCGTTTTTTGATTGTGGCGGGGTGCGATTGTTGCTGGATATGCCTGCTAAAGGACAGCGCAATCAGTATGCTTCGATCATTTATTACAAGGTGGAGGATTTACCTTCAGCAGTTGAGACTTTGAAAGCGCGTGGTGTTTCGTTTGAGCAAGAACCAGAATTGGTGGCAAAAATGCCGGACCATGAGTTGTGGATGGCATTTTTGAAGGATCCGGATGGGAATTTGCTGGGGTTGATGTGGGAGAAGAGATAGCTGGTGGCCAGTAGCTGGTAGCTGGTAGCTTGTAAAGGTTATAGGCTGAAGAATCGAAGCGAAAGGAAAAAGCAACTGTGTTAAAAGTCAAGAGGAAAGTAATGGTTTCCAAAAAGTTTGAGCTTTCACCATGGCATTCATAATCGTAAGAAGTTTATGCATACAAGCAACAATAGCCACATTCTTTGCTTTTCCTCGAGCTAACAGTCGCACATAGAATTCCTAGATCACAGGATTCCATTTCATTGCAGTTAATGCTGCCATTTACAGCACTTTGCGGATGGATTGACGCCCTCCTTTTATGCGTCTTTTACCTCGATGGTAACCACTATCACGATTGAAAGGAGCAACACCAACCAATGCTGCTATTTTCTTGTGGTCAAGGGTACCCAACTCAGGTAAATCAGCCAACAGAATAGCAGCAGTAATTTTTCCAGCGCCAGGAACACTACAAATAATTTTTTCATTGTTTATGAGCTCAGGGCATTGATCGATTATCTCTGCAATCATCTCTTCCAGTTGAATGATTTGTTGCTCTAAATTTTCAATGCTGGCTTGAATTAGCGCTTTTACATCAGGGTACATAACGGTGGATAAGTGATTCTTCTCACTGACCAATGCCGTGGAAACCTGACTGCGTCTTGCCATGAGGGCTGACATGCGCTCCTGGTGTTCCGTGCGAACTTTCATAACTGGTGGGTGATTAGCTCGGCCATATCGCACCAACATCCTGGCATCAATTTTGTCAGTCTTGGCCAAAGTTCCGCTTGATCTGGCAAAATAACGCACCCACGAAGGAGTTACCATTGCCACTGGCAATTTTGCCTCTACAAGTGCCGAGACTAGGCCTTTTTCATAGCCACCGGTTGCCTCCAGCACAATCAGCGAGGGATGCATAAGGCACATCTTTTCTAAAAGCTTACCAATGTCGATAATATCATTTCCACAGGTGAAATATTGACCATCCTCTTAAATTTGAATATCCAGCTTGTTTTTAGAGATATCAATTCCAACAATAATTTCCAAATCATTATTCATTTTCTATTCTCCATATGCTACAATCGAACTGCCCACACTAGCAGGATTCGGACTCTAGATCCAGTCAACTGTTCGGGCATAACTGTATTTGGATCCGGTGACCCTGCTTTCGCACGGTATCGTGTACCTAGTTGAAGTCGGTCTGCCGGATCCCTTTCCTTATATTATCTAGGATTATTTTCCCGGCAACAATACCGCTTTAAACACACTAGGTAACTGTGATCCAGATTTATTTTTTGTAAGATAGATTATTGAGAAGACCTAACAATTTATCCGGTGGGTCGCTTTTGCAGGCGAATGCATTTACACCGGCTTGCAGGCAATTCTGTTCCAGATAAGGCTGACTGCTGAGGGCAATCACATTGATGGAAGGGCACAACTGGTGCAGGGTATCCAGTAATTTTGTAAAGCCATTTTTGGATTCACCCCTGAATGGTTTGAGACCGTGAATATCGGCATCCAGAATGAGGACATCCGGGCAGTGTTGGGTGATGCTCGAGAATAAACTGATGAGATCTTTAGCTTCTCCAGAGATTGTATAACCATGTTTCTGTTCCAAAACCAACCGTAATGCAGAAATTACCTCGTCGTTTGAATCAGATATTAATATATTCATCAGTGTAAATTCATTATTTCATAAATTTTTATCTTTCTTGCAATTGAGTATAAATCGACAGCTTTAAATTCTCACCGTGTGAAATAATTATTTGTAATGGGTCAATGGATTGAATAATCGGTCAGCCAGTTGGATAGGTCTATAAGCAGGTGAAAAACAAATTATGTTCATGAACCCTTTATCGATGATTGGGTAGGTCAGTGGTACCCGGTACGAATGAAGGAATAAAAAGTGTAATAGCAAATATAAACAATGATTTGCCTGCCCACCCAGCAGCCATTGGAAAAACGGAGGTAATAAACAAATAATCCTGGTTGATGCTCCAGAAAAGACCGCAAAAAATGATCATGGACAGACTGATTCGAAAAACCCGATTGGGTATTGATTTTTTTATTGATGAAATCTTAGAATTTTTTCTGGTAGCCAGTAAGCTTGCTAGATTCCACAGTTCCCAAATGATCGCAAACCATAGAAATCCCACAAAACCCCATAACATATTATTCCCCAGAATGATCCGGCTCATGCCGAGTGCCGGTAAGCCACTCCATCCGGCCCAATCAGTTAACAGATAGGCAATCATTGGCCAACTGCGCTGGCTGTTGGTCAGGATGACTATCCCATCTCCGCTTTCAGGCACGGCGTGGTAATGCGTCATCCACCCGGTGCCCTGGCCGCCATGCGAAATTGCCATCCGACCATCCGATAATCGTTCAATATAATGACCCAAGCCATAGCCATCGAATACGAGATTATAAACTCCGATCCGGTCTACCCAGATTGTGTGCATGGAATCGATACTCTCAGTTGTTAGTACGGATTGGGTGGTGGAAAATTCTGGCATGCTGGCGATGACAAAATTGGCTATATCTTCAGTGGTCGAAAATAATCCGCCGGATGCCTTCTCTGGATAAACATACACGGAAACCGGTTCGCCCCGTAATCCATAACCGGTTGGGACGGGAGGATCCCAGTCCGGACGCCATTCAAAGCTGGAGTGCTGCATGCCCACAGGCTTCAGGACCTCCTGCTGCATGTAATCTTCAAAAGCCTGACCGGTTACTTCCTCGATCAGATTAATAATCTTATAATGGTCAATAGGTTGAACTTCCTATTGGTCAAAAGACCAGGAAAATCAACCTTTATGCGAAGGAAAATAATAAGATGAATTGCGTTTTCAAGTGCAAAAGGTCGATTTATACCAGTTTATTTTTTAATGCGAAAGAAACTGCTTCTG
>JAHYJK010000348.1 GCA_019429225.1 Anaerolineaceae bacterium | reverse complement strand
TGACGGCTTCTTGCTCGATTTACCAGGTCGCCTATTACCCTTGCCATTCCCGAAATAGAATAACCATCCGCATTTTTAATAACTGGAACTATTAGTCCTTCTTCTTCCAATGAAGTAGCCAGGCCAATATTGATTGCATTTTTCACTAGGATACCATTTTCAGTCCAGGAAGAATTGACCAAAGGATATGTTCTTAATGCCAGCGCTGTTGCAGCAACAAAATAAGATGAATAAGTCAAACGTATTCCCTGTCTGGAAAAAAGCTGCTTATTGATCTTAAGATGATCACTCACCAGTTTCATATCCGCTTCCATAACAGTTGTCACATGCGGTGATGTATGTTTGCTCATAACCATGTGGTCTGCAATGGCTTTCCTCATTTTAGTTAATGGAACGATTTGATCCCCGGATGAAACCGGTGTTTGAACTTTTATAGGTGCTACCTTTTCTTCTATTTTTCCGACAGCAGGTTGCGTCGACTTGAATCGATCCGGGAACTGTAATTCCGTGGGTCTGAATAGATCGCCTTCACCAGGCGTCTCCCAGGCTGCGGTTTCTGATTCAACTTCCGTATCGCCAGATTTTTGAATAAATTGAAGGACATCTTTTTTTGTGATCCGATTGTTGTTACCCGTTCCTTTGATCAAAGATAGATCGATATTGTTTTCACGAGCCAATCTGGCCACAACCGGTGATATAAAACCAAGGTCCCGATTTCGTCCTATATCTTGCTTTGAGGCAACGACTTCAGATTGGGTTTGAATAGGTTGGGTTGTTTCACTGGAAACCTCTTCAACATAATTTCCATCCCCGGTGGGAACTTTTTCTTCAGGTTCCCCAATCCACCCCAGAATTGTTCCCGCTTTGACTGTGGTACCCTCCTCAACCAGTATCTTCAACAACGTACCAGATGCAGGACTGGGAATCTCAGTATTTACCTTAGCAGACTCAACTTCCATTAATGAATCAAATTCTTCAACACGATCTCCCTCTTTGACCAGCCATTTGATAAGCGTACCTTCAACAACTGATTCCCCCAATTGAGGCATGATTATTTTTTCCGGCATGCTTACCTCCTTTTAATAACGCGCCAGTTCAAGCGCTGATTTGAAAATTTTCTCGGGATTTACCATAAACCATTCCTGCATAGGATGACTGAATGGCACTGCTGGTACATCTGGACCCGCAAGGCGACGCACCGGAGCATCCAGATCGTTAAAACCATGTTCAGCGATAATTGCCGCAATTTCTCCACCATAGCCACCTGTCAGATTATCCTCGTGAACAATCAAAGCTTTTCCTGTCTTTTTGATTGAATCCAGAATTGTTTTACGATCAACAGGATAAAGAGTACGTAAATCAACCACTTCAGCCGAATAACCTTCCTGTTCCAACTGTTCCGCAGCCTGAAGTGCATAGTAATGCATCATTCCATAAGCAAAAATCGTTAAATCCTCCCCAAGCCGTGAGACTCTGGCAGGTCCAATCGGCACTACATAATCCTCATCAGGAACCTCACCTTTGATCAGGCGATATCCTTTTTTTGGTTCTAAAAATATAACCGGATTTGGATCTCGGACAGCTGATTTTAATAATCCCTTGGCATCATAGGGATTGGAGGGAATGACAACTTTCAATCCAGGAATATGGGCAAAGAAAGCTTCCACACTTTGTGAATGGTACAACCCTCCCCCGATGCCACCACCATAGGGGGCACGAATGACCATCGGTACCGTCCAGGTTGCATTCGAGCGATAGGTCATCTTAGCAGCTTCACTGATAATTTGATTGAACGCTGGAAAAATAAAATCAGCAAATTGAATTTCACAGATTGGTTTCATCCCGTATAAAGCTGCTCCAATTCCAACCCCTACAATGGATAATTCTGCTAATGGTGAATCAATTACGCGCTCCGCCCCATATTTATCAAATAATCCCACAGTAGCTCTGAAAACCCCTCCTCGTAGCCCCACATCTTCCCCAACAATGAAAACATTTTCATCACGGGCCAATTCTTCGTCCATTGCGTCGCGGATGGCTTCCACCATTGTTATTTCAGGCATTGGGGACCTCCTCAGCATACACCGGATAAGCTGCTTCTTCTGCGGCCGGATAGGGAGCATCTTCGGCTATCTTCACAGCATCTGTAACCATTTGTTTCGCTTTTTTATCCAATTCTTCCAAATCTTTTTCAGTGTAAATTTCCTCATCCTTCAATCTTTTTTGAGTTAACAAAAGTGGATCAAATTTTTTATTTTCTTCAACTTCTTCACGTGAGCGATAAGTACGATCGTCATCATCGGATGAATGAGGAGTGATTCGATACATCTTTGCTTCCACCAGCGCTGGGCCATTTCCATTTCGAGCTGCTTCGGCTAACTCTGAAATGATTTCATAAACTGCAAAAACATCCGTTCCATTAATGGTATGTCCTGGCAGGCCAAGCCCACAGGCTTTATCTGCTGAACTTTTGACTGCCATCTGCATTTCTGGCGGAACAGAGATTGCGTATTGATTGTTCTGCACCATGAAAATCACCGGTAATTGGTGTACGGCTGCCCAGTTGACTGCTTCGTACCATTCCCCTTGCGATGTTGAACCCTCACCAATGGTTGTCAAAACGACTTTCTTTTCCTTTTTAATCTTGATAGCCAAACCGATACCTGCTGCATGAACTGCCTGAGTCGCAACTGGCGCAGAATGACTGACAGCATTCACCCTTCTTAATCCAAAATGACTTGGCATCTGCCTTGATCCGGAGCTTGGTTCCCCAGCCTTGCCCATCAGACTTAACATGAATTCTTCGGGGGTTAATCCTAAACTAACCATCAATGCCAGGTCACGATAATAAGGAGTAACCCAATCATGTCCACGCTTTAATGCAAAAGCTGCTCCCACCTGTGCT
>JAHYJK010000044.1 GCA_019429225.1 Anaerolineaceae bacterium | reverse complement strand
ACGAAATGTCTGGGTGCATCAATGTGAGTTCCTGTATGTGCGGACATTTTGATGCTTGTAACATTTGCCTCGTCTCCTTTTTCGATCGAAAAAACGAGTTGATTGTCAACACGCGGATCACCAGGCCAGACAGGCATAAAATTCTTTATTGGTACGGTCACATCAAAAATTTTCATTATGATTATTCCTCACCTACGAGTGCGAAATTTTTAAAAGCATCCTGTAGTAAACTTTCTCTTTCACCATTCGTCATCGGTCTTGGTTGTGCATAATTTTCCAGCATGGCAGTCAATAATTCTGTTCCAATCAATCTTCCATCATAAAAAATATGCCTATCTAAAAATTCTCTGCGATTGCTCATGGAATCCATTTGATCAAAAAACAAATTCCCCAAACCATAATGTACAAACGCATCATGATAAACTTCCATTGACATAGGTACATGTGATTGACTGCCACTAACAATCACAGCACCAGCGTCGACCATCCTCCGAAAATCATTCATCTGGGTTTGAGTAGGTCGCATGGAATTCGATTCATAATATTGAAATGTCACAATCGGCAAATAACCTTCTTCTTTCAAAGTATGAATTTGTGCAGTTAATTCAGAAAAATCACAAGCATTCACACCACTTCTTGTTTCTGTCGCCCATACATTCGAAGGACCAGCGATATTGCAACCAAGAAAAGCAATTTTATTGCCATTATGCTCCAATAAAGCAGGTTGTTCCGCTTCTTCGTCTGAAAATCCTCCAGCATAATACAAGAGATTCAATTGAGTTAATAACGATAATGTATTCTCAAAAGGCTCAACACCTTTATCCAATAAATGATTTCCGGTTAATTCGATAACATCAACCGGCAAAAAAGAGAACAATTCTGCATATTTTGGATGAGAACAGAAAACAAGGTTCTTTTGGATTGGATTTGGAGGTGGGCAATTCTCATAAAACGGAGTCTCACTGGATATGTGCCGGATATCAGAATTTTCGAACCACAATTTAATGTTTTCTCCAGGGTAGAGATTGCCATATTTTTCCATTCTGTCTGCAGTTGCTCTGGTTAATGCTGTTGTCCCGGTAAGCAAAACTGTGGTAACTTTATCAGCACGTCTTGTCGATAATTTTTCCACCAGGTTTTCCATAATCAAATGAGAGAATTCACTTTGTGAACAATGCAAACGAATTGGAAAATTAAAATAGTAATTTTCCTCGTTGAAATTCTTATCAAAAGGAGAAATGTTTTCAATCCGAATCACTTTCCATTTGGGTTCTAATTGATCAAAGGGCACCAGCCCATAATCACCTGCAGATTGATTCGTGGATGAAAATATTTCATCCTCTACCACAGTTATTACATGATCAGATAAATCCCCTAAAGTTTCTGATAATAAAGCATGCGTGGATTTGGATAAATAAATTTTTTCATCCAAAGGTTGGTCCGTAAAATCTCTTAGTAAAATTTTTTTAAGTTGTTCGATTGTTATTTCATCTTGAACGGTGTTAAATGGAACAACGAATGCAAATATGAAATTTCCAACAATTTCTCCTACATTTCCTGGATAAAATGAACAATCTGAATCCTTTTCATTCAAGCCGAGAACTAATTTTGAATCGTCATTCCAAAGGATCTGAATTCCCGAGAGATACTCCGGTATCCAAAGTTTGATGTCAGATTTTTGCGCTACGTCTTCGGCAAATGGTTTAAAAGGTGTAGAAGTCATCCTGGAATTTATAGATCCACCAGAATCTATTTCCGTATTTTGTGTTGTTAAAATCTCCTGTGGTGTACAGGCTGTTAAAGAAAGTATCAGTATCCATAATAACCAGACACGATTCTTTTTCACGGGTTTTCTGCCTGATAATAAAAGCTATTGGCATAAATTTTTTCAAACAATAATTCGGCTTCTTCTTCATTCATTAATCGAGGCTGACCAAAATTTTCATTAATGATAGGATATTGATGTGTGTTGATATATTGATTGTTATAAAAATAATGGACATCGATGGTTGCCATGCCCCAATATGTATACATCTGGTCAAATAGAAAATTTCCAAGCCCATAATGGATAAACGTTGAATTAACAAAATCAATTCCTTGAGGATAATGCGCTTGACTTCCGCTGACGATGACAGCGCCAGCATTTGCCATTTTCCAAAAATCTTCCCTCATTTTTTGTGTGGCTCTGAAAGTATTAAATTCATTATGTTGGAAAGTAAAAATTGGATTAATCCCTTGATTGCTGAGTTCAATAATAGTATTTTGGAGCTCATCCAAATTACAGGGCAAACTTCCGGGACGATCATTAGTAACCCAGTTATTCTCTGGTCCGGGAAGATTACAACCTAAAAGAGCAATTTTATTTCCATTATGTTCAATTATTAATGGTTCTTCAGCGTCCTCACTTGTTCGACCTCCACCATAAGTATCAATCCCATTCTCTTCATAAATGACTAAAGTCTCAAGAAACGCTTCTGGTCCCCAATCGAGGAGATGATTCCCGGTAAGTTCCACGACATCAACACCTATTAATTTCAATGTTTCTATGTATGCAGGATCACTGCAGAATCGCATCTCTTTCCGTACTGGCACAGCAGGCGGACAAAGAGAATAAAAAGGTACTTCATTAGATACATGAATAATATCAACTGAATCAAACAATTCTCTCAGGTTCCTGATTGGAAAATCTACCCCAAATTGCTCGATTTGGTATGCGGTATTGCGCACCAGAGCAGTTGTTCCGGTCATCAAAACAGAAGTTAACAGAGATTGATCAAAATTACTACTGGTTTCTATTAAAAAAGGAAGATTATTTTCTGAATCATAGTTTGTATTTGGATTCAGAAAAATTCTCTTAACAAGCTTATAAGTATTGACATCAAAATTTGAAGTCAATGGAGATTGACCATCAATTGTTATAATCTTCCACTCAGGGTCAGAATGACTAAAATTCATCACCCGCCAGCAATTATCAATTACACATGATTCGGGTTGTTCAACCGAAAAAACCACTTGATTGCCAGGTTCTCTGTTGAAAATTATTTGCAAATCATCTTCAGCTTCAGGATGTATCCACAGAATTAAATCGATATTTTCAACTTTATCAGACCAGATTTTTTCGAGATCCTCAAACATCACATTCTTAGTCAGGTTGATAAAAGGTACAGAAAGAATATAAAAATCTTCAAGGATAATTTTTGATTCTTCTCGTCCGTATGATTGCTTTTCTATCCAAAAACTTGCTTCTTCTCTGTCTTCAACAAAAAAAGATTCAGGAAGATTTATTTTTTCCAGATCTGATTGATTTCTTATGTCTGTATCAATCCAGATAGATATTTTTTTTGTATCAACTGGTGCGGTAGTTACAGAAGTCCCAGGGGTTGATAATTTCAAAGGGTTGACTGCGGGATAAGCAGTAGATTGTGAATATCGAAGATCACTATCTGCGTCATGAACAATGCAACTTGTAAAGAGAAAGATAAAAAAAAGAAAAGTCGTAAATGTTAACAAAATTGATTTCTTTTTGATCATTGAGCACCTTGCGCTAATTATACATTAGCCATCAGTCATGTTTTTGATAGTTCCTGATAGGTTCTATAGATATAATTTGATCATATTACCATTGCAGAAAGGTCATTCATATGCGTGAGGTAGCTGTCATTGGGATCGGACAAACAAAAATTGATGAACATTGGGATAAATCCTTAAGAGAACTGGCAGGATTTGCAGTTTTGGACGCAGTCAAAGATGCTGGCTTAAACCAGGTCGATGCATTGTACGTTGGTAATATGATGTCTGCTTCCGCAAACCATCAGGCGCAATTAGGTGCTTATATAGCCGATTGGGTAGGATTGCGCTATGCAGAATCCTTTAAATTGGAATCAGCTTGTAGCTCAGGTGCAGCAGCTTTTCGTACTGCACTAATGGCAGTTGCCTCCGGTGCAATTGATACTGCTGTTGCATTAGGTGTGGAGAAAATGACCGATTCACCTGGTGCAGAAATAACCGCTGAATTATCAACTGCAGCAGATGCGGATTGGGAAATTACACAGGGTGTTTCTTTTGTAGCATTAAATGCGTTAATTATGCGTAGATATATGTATGAATATGGCTGGACAAAAAATGATTTTGCTCCATTTTCCATCAATGCTCATGAGAATGGCGTTCATAATCCCCATGCTCGCTTCAGAAAAGCAATCACTGTAAAACAATACCTGGATGCAGCTATGGTAGCAGATCCAATCAATCTAATGGATGCATCACCAGTCGGTGATGGTGCAGCTGCGGTTGTCATGGTGCCACTTGAAAAGATTGGACATTCTTCCGCGAACCCATTGGTCAAAATCATTGGAAGTGCGGCTGCGACAGATTCAATTGCAGTGCATGATCGCAAAGATCCTATGTGGTTACGAGCAGCTGAATTATCAACTAAAAAAGCTTACAGTCAGGCAGGCTTAACTCCTCATGATATTGATTTATTTGAATCCCATGATGCCTTTTCAATCATGGCAGCATTATCCCTGGAAGCCTCTGGATTTGCAGAACGTGGAAAAGGTCCCAGGCTTGCTTTAGATGGTGAAATTCGCCCGGATGGGAAAATTCCCATCGCGACTCGCGGAGGTCTGAAAGCAAGAGGACATCCCGTAGGTGCGACAGGTATGTATCAATTGGTAGAAGTTGTTGAACAATTACGCCACCAGGCGCAGGGCAGTCAGGTTGAGAATGCCAGAATTGGGATGGCTCAAAATATTGGGGGGAGTGGCTCAAACATAATAACCCACATTCTTCAAAGAGTGTAATCAAAAAATGCGGAGTTCTTTCTCCGCATTTTTTATTAATATAAATTTTAGTTTTTTTCAGTTTTGCCGGATATAATTAATTAATGTTGCTGCGGGAGGGAACGAATGGAAAATCATAAGATGGAATTTCACATTTCTAAACAAGCTCGAGATAAATTTAAATTTGACTTAAGTTTATTCGAAACCAACGGGAACGTTATTATTGGAAATTTTCACAGTTCAAGATTATTAGCAGCCAGTATAAATAAACAAAAAGACCTGTTTACCTATCCTGAAACAGCAGCCAAAGCCAGTGAAATATTTGCCATTGGATTAATGGATGAAATTTTCCATTTCATCCTTAAATCATACCGGCAACAAATCCAAAAAAATATTCTGGATGAAGCACTCACCTTTGTTGAACTTAATCTCTCAAAATCAGAAACCAGGAAGGTAATTGAACTCTTCTTAAAAGAATTTCCTCCGATCTCTGTTTATCAGCATAAAGAAAAATTAGATGATTATATTGAAAAATTATCACTTAATGACTCATATTCTTTGTTGCTGGAAGAAATCATTTTACTTTGGGTGGAAAACCAGAACCCTGCTCTGGATCACTATTACGATCTAGTCATAGACAAAGACTTGGAACTGAATTCGAACTATCGGAAGTTTATTGAATTAATACAAAAATTTTTTAATGATAAACCTTTCTTTGGCCCAGAAAATCAAAATATTATTGAAATGTTAAGAACTCCAGCCATTAAAGTTCCTCATTCAATATCCGGACAGTTGGAATATATCCGTATTCATTGGGGTGTTTTGTTAGGTGATCTTCTATATCGATTATTAAGTGGACTGGACTTCATAAAAGAAGAATTAAAAACATCATTTGCAGGTCCAGGACCCAGTATCGTTCCAGGTTACGATCAAGCTTGGGACATGGATTTTGAGAAATTTAGCCCAGACAAAGAATGGATGCCCAGTCTGGTATTGATTGCCAAAAATACTTATGTTTGGTTAGATCAGATTCGGAAAAAATACAAGATTTCCATTTCCACCATCGATCAAATCCCGGATGAAGAATTAGACAATTTGCGAAATAGAGGTTTTAACGGTTTGTGGTTGATTGGGTTATGGGAACGAAGCAAAGCATCGGCTCAAATTAAACAACTTTGTGGCAACCCGGAAGCAATCGCATCCGCGTATTCATTAGCGGGTTACCAAATCGCTTCTGAGCTGGGTGGAGAAGAGGCGTATCAAAAGTTAAAAGATAGAGCCTGGCAACGAGGAATCCGCTTAGCAGCCGATATGGTTCCCAACCATATGGGAATTGATTCCAATTGGTTATACGAACATCCGGATTGGTTCGTCCAATTAAATTACAGCCCATTTCCTTCTTACACTTTTACGGGGGCTAACCTCTCAAAATACTCCAATATTGAAGTCAAGATAGAAGACCATTATTACGACAGAACGGATGCTGCCGTCGTATTTTTATTCAAGAACCACAACACAGATGAAATCCGCTTCATATACCATGGCAATGATGGAACAACCATGCCCTGGAATGATACCGCTCAACTTAACTATCTTATACCTGAGGTAAGAGAAGCTGTATATCAAACTATTCTTTCTGTTGCCAAACGTTTCTCCATTATTCGTTTTGACGCAGCCATGACATTGGCAAAAAAGCATTTTCAAAGGCTTTGGTTCCCTGAACCAGGCACAGGTGGTGCCATTCCTTCAAGAGCAGAATATGGGCTTACCAAAGAAAGATTTGATCAATTGATGCCCACTGAATTCTGGCGTGATGTGGTAGACCGGTTGGCATCAGATGCTCCTGATACTTTGTTATTGGCCGAAGCTTTCTGGTTGATGGAAAGTTATTTCGTCCGAACTCTGGGAATGCATAGAGTTTATAATTCAGCCTTTATGAATATGCTTCGTAATGAAGATAATGCCAATTACCGAATCTTGATAAAAAATACAATTGAGTTCGACCCACAAATATTGAAACGCTTTGTCAATTTTATGAATAATCCTGACGAGCGTACTGCAGTCGAGCAATTTGGCAAAGGAGATAAGTACTTCGGTATTTGTACTATGATGAGTACACTTCCAGGATTGCCAATGTTTGGTCACGGGCAGATGGAAGGTTTTTCTGAAAAGTACGGCATGGAATATAAGCGTGCTTATTGGGATGAAGAGGAAGATGAAAATCTACTTGCCCGACACAGACATCAAATTTCACCTCTCCTTCACCGACGATGGATTTTTTCGGAAGTGGATAACTTTCTCTTATATGATTTCCATACTACCGATCAGTCCATCAATGAAGATGTTTATGTTTATTCCAATTATCATCAGGGGCATGCTTCTCTGGTTATTTACAACAACAAATTTGGTAATGTTCAGGGCTGGATCAATTTTTCTGCCACAAAAATTAAAATTGAGGAAAATAATCAAACCACATACAGGACAGTACCCCTTGCCAAAGGGTTGCAAATCAATCAGGATTTCGATTTTGTGATCTTCAAAGATATTGCCACAAATCTTGAATATATTCATTCGATTCGGGATTTTTCTAATCATGGACTATTTTTTGACCTGCATGCCTATCAGACTCATGTATTTCTCGACTTTCGTTACATCAAGGAAGATGAATGGCAATCGTATCGTCAATTATGTGATTATCTAAATGGAAACGGTGTTCCCGACATCGAAAATGCAATGAAAGAATTGCTTTTACAACCAATCCAAATTCCACTCAAGGAAATACTCAATAGAGGATATTTCGATTATTTATTATCACAAAAACGGATAACGACCAAAAACTTAATAAAAACTCAGGTACTTGTTGAAGCCCAGCAAAAAATGGAAAATCTCCTTCAAGGAATTTTCAAGATGACAGGGCTCGATCAAAATAGAGAATTGATAAATTTACAAACATCAAAAGATCTAGAGTTTGTTCTGTCGATTCCTGTATTTGACCAAAAATTTGTCAGTCTGAAAAATAAGGATTTAAAATCTTTAATTCGTGATTTTCAAGAAATTTTTTCTGAAAACGAAGAGGTTTGGATTACCGCATTTTCATATCTTTTCCTATCATCCATTGGAGAACTGGCAAATACTAGCGATCCGCAGTTTCAGGCACAATCATGGTTCGAAGAGTGGCAATTTTCAAAAGTAATTCGGGAACTTGGTGCAGAATACCAATACAGTGAATCACAAAAACATACGCTATCTCAAACTATTTATACGCTGGTAGGTCTCTCTGGTTGGCATGATAAATTCGAAATTGTTCAATTTGAAAAATGGTTAAAATCATTACTGGCCAGGCAGGATATTCAACAATTTTTGAATGTGAATAGATATCAAAGTCAGCTTTGGTTTAATAAAGAGAGATTTGAATCACTTACATGGTGGCTGTTTGCCATTGCTTTAATCGACATTGGATCGGATGTGAAAACCTCTTTGAACACAGTGGTTGAAAAACTATTAGTATTACATCAAGTACGTCAGTTATTATTGGAAAAAATGAGTAAATCTGAATTCAGATTTGACAAATTACTTGGTAAAGAATAAGTAAAGAAAAAGATCAATCCGTTTAGAAAAGAATAACCCGCTATTCTACATTTAATTGAATTCCTGATGTAGATTTGTTATATTCTTTTAAAAGTAACAAACAAATTTGTTAAGAGGGACTGGAATGGTCGAAAATAATAATACTACTAAAATTTTACAAAGTTTTTTGGATGCTAATTCAAAATGGAAAGTTATCAGTTCAGATAACCAGAAATTTTTGTCATCACATGATCAATTAATGCGAGAATATGAATTTTCATCAGATAAGAATACATACGAGTTTGCTTATGCGATCCTTGTCCAAGCTGAAGAACATAATCATCACCCAACATTAATTGCTGAATGGCATAAAGTTACCCTGGTTTGGTCGACTCATTCTCACAGGACTGTTACTGAGTTGGACATTGAAATGGCAAAGCTTTCAGATGAAATCTATCAAAAAATAGTAAAAAGGTGAAATGAAATGACACATAAAGTTAAAGATTGGATGAGCTCCCCTGTAATTGTTGTAGATCGGGATAGCTCGGTAGCATATGCATTGACACTCATGAGAAGAAGAAATATTCGCAGTTTATTGGTATCGATAGATCCTGGCAAGAACCTTTTTGGAATCCTGACGACGACAGATATTCGTGACAAAATCATTGCTCAGGAGAAAAATCCTGCAAATACATCAGTTCGCGAAATTATGTCGGAAAATTTGGTAACGGCCAATCCAGACTGGACTTTAAAACATTGTTCAATTGAGATGCAGAAAAACAATATTCATCACATGCCAGTTATTGACGAACATAATAGTCTGGTCGGTCTGATTAGCGCAACCGATTTATTTTTTGCAGCTGAAGAAATAGGATGGGATGAAGAAGACTGATGAGTTAATGTAAAATAAAACCAGTCTTTGGCGGTATCACTACTGATATAGATTTATTTGATAAATTAATGTGAAAAAATTCATCCCCTAACAAATTATTAAATCTTGTGTGGTTATTCAGTTTTATTTGTTTCAATGAAATATCCAGATTTTGGTTTTTCTCGCTGTAATTAAAAACCATGATAAAAGCACTACTTTCATATGTTCGTGCATAAGAAAATACGTGACTTTTATCATCATGATCCAGTGGAATGAATTCTCCTAATCTCAATGCTGGAAAAATACGTCGTAAATGAATAAATTTTTCAATTTTTTGTTTCAAAGTTAATTCCCACTGATATTCATCCCAGGGAAACGCTCGTCTCGACTCAGGATCCTTTCCACCACGGATCCCAATTTCATCACCATAATAAATAACCGGAGCTCCAATAAACGTGAATAAAAACAAATACGCTAATTGGATCAAAGAAAAATCATCCTTTAAAATCGTTCGAATTCTTTCAGTATCATGGGATCCAAGTAAATTAAACATGGCATATCTGTTTTGATCAGGATAATTTTTTAATAAATTATTTACTTGCTGTAAAAAAGTACTCGGTGTGGTTTTTGCCTGTAACAAATCAATTATGGCTGTCCGGAGTGGATAGTTCATTAATCCATCAAAAAAACCATTTTCGATCCAGGTCGAATCAGCTTCCCAGATTTCACCACAAATATATGCATTCGGATTCGTTGTTTCTACAATCTCTTGAAATTCAGACCAAAAGCTTTCATCGTCAATTTCATTGGGCACATCCAATCGCCAACCATCTGCCCCCTGTTCGATCCAATATTTTGCCACTCCTTGTAGATACTCTCGGACTGGCAGGTGGTCAGTATTTAATTTAGGCAAGCTCTTAAACCCCCACCAGGCAGCATAATCCTTTGCTTTTCCAGGCGAATATGCATCGATTGGGAAGTGATAAACATGGTACCAATAACGGTAAGGGGAATGTTCTCCGTTTTCTAATAAATCATTAAAAGCAAAAAATCCTCGACCCGTATGGTTAAATACACCGTCTAAGATGATTTTTATTTCGTTTTTATGTGCAATTTTTACAAGGTCATGGAATGTATCCAGATTTCCCAATTTGGGGTCAATCTGATAATAATCGATCGTGTCATAACGATGATTGGATGCTGCTTTAAAAATAGGATTAAGATAGATGGCATTAATTCCCAGCTCAACCAGATAATCAATTTTTTTAATGATTCCAGCTAAATCCCCTCCCTGAAATCCCCATAAATCTGGCTTACTTCCCCAACTCTGTACATTTTCGGGATCGTTCGACAAATCTCCATTATAAAAACGATCTGGAAATATTTGATAGAAGATTGCATGCTTAACCCAGGCTGGTATATTCTTCGGCATTTTTACAACATGAACAATTCTTTATATTTATCTGGTTGGTGATCGAATTCCATTCGTGGAATATCTCCCAATGTCAATTGGGTAAGTACATCCGTTAATTTTTCATTTACGGGAGCAGGCATATTGGCACCTTTACCAAATCTGACGACAGCACCATTTAAATAATCAACTTCGGATTTTTTTCGATTACTTTTCAAATCTAAATAAAACGAAGGCATTTTACCACCACGACCACCTGAAATTGCTTTCTTTAAGATTAATTTACTGACCAAATGAGGAAACTTTTCAACAATTATCGCGAATAATTTCACCGGTGTTCCAGGTAAATCGGTAACAGAAATTCTATGAGCCCGCATAACTCGAATTGTTTCTCGTAATTGTTCGATTTCTATTTTGAATAGATCTGAGTCAGAAAGAATTTCCGCTGGTTTCATTCCTAAAATGGCTGAACTGGCATTGGTTGTTAAATTGGTCAATAGTTTTGACCACTTCATCGACTTTGCATCTTTAAATCCAACCGCTTGTAATCCAGCATCATTCATTATGTTTATTATTTCTTCGGTTAAGGCATTCTTATTTTCGATTCCTATACCACGTAATCGCTCAACAATGATTCCATTCTCTATTCTACCGATAGCAGTTGTGACTGTCCCGCTGATTGTTTTGTCAGGTCCTACAATCGAACTAATTTTAATCTCATTTTCCACACCATTTTGTAAACACAAAACTGGTGGTATTAAATCTTTCTTATCTGACCAGGATTCAATCAATGTTTCAGTGTCAAAAGATTTTACTGCAACGATTGAAAAATCAAATTGGTTTTCAATAAGTGCTTCATCCAATGAAGACCATAAGTTATCAGGGGTTAGGTCAAAGGTTCCCACAGGAAGAACCAATCGGATCCCAAATTTTTTTATTTTCTCAATAGCTTCAGGTCGATCAAGAAAATGAACTTCGTGACCACGAGTTGCTAAGCTTCCCCCAACATACGACCCAATTGCACCTGCACCGAAACAAAGAATTTTTAGCTTTTTATCCTGCATGTGCTTTACCAATTACGAAATCCATTCAAAAAAGTCTTGCCAGACATGACTTTTTTCCCAGCAGGTTGAACCAGTTCCAATATCAACCCGCCTTGAGAAGTGCCAACAATGGGAAAACCGGAAACCTGCCCTCTTTCACCGAGATTAAGATTTACATTTTCAACTACTTTTGTAGAAGTTACCTTAATTCTTTCGTTGCCGATTTCAATAAATGTTCCTGGCCAGGGAAAATAAGCCCTGACCTGACGATCTAATTCCAATGCGCTTTTAGAAAAATCTAAATATCCATTCTCCTTCTCAAGCCTCGGAGCATAAGTTGCCCCTTCTTCTGGTTGTGAAATTGGTTTTAGGTTTCCTATCAAATAATCAGGCATAGTCTCGATTAATAAATTTGCGCCTAATTGTGATAATGATTTACCCAGGCTTTCTGATGTATCATCTTCACTGATCGTTATGGATTTTTGTTTTAAGATAGGACCAGTATCAACCCCAGCATCCATTTTCATAATCGTAATTCCTGTTTCTTCATCGCCGTGTAAAATCGCTGCCTGTATGGGGGCAGCACCTCTCCAGCGTGGTAGGAGACTCCCATGGACGTTAACACAACCACAACCTGGTAAATCAAGCACTTCCTGCCGCAATATTTGACCAAAAGCGACCACAACAATAACATCCGGATCCCAGCTTTGGAGTTTTTCGAACACACCTGGATCTCTTAACTTAATCGGTTGGATAAAATCAATTTCGTGACGAAGAGCAATATCCCTTACAGGAGGAGATTTTAAGAATTTACCTCTTCCAGCGGGTTTATCAGGTTGTGTTACCACCCCAACAACATTAAATTTCTCAATTAAACCAATTAACGATGGAATTGCAAATTCAGGGGAACCCATAAATACGATTTTGATGTTTTTCATAAGATTATTATAATGTTTTCCTTTGAAATTTTAAAAAAATAAATATAATAAGGGAATACTTAAACCCATTTGAAGGAGAAAAATAATGACAGATTATAACCCTAACGAAGTAACCAGTGACGATCGATTAATGGCGGCCTTGGCATACGTATTCTCTCCATTAGTTCCAATCATTTTTTTGTTGATGGAAGATAAAAAAAACCGACCATTTATCAAAGCTCATAATGCACAGGCCCTTGCGGTTGGTATTATTATGATTATTGTTGTACCAATAATTGCAACCTTTACTTTAGGTTGTGGTTCAATTCTATGGTTCGTTATGCTTTGGTGGGCTTACAAAGCATACAAAGGCGAATATATTAACATCCCTGTTATTAGTGATTTTGTTAAAAATCAGGGTTGGGCATAAATATTATTCAATGTATTAAAAACAGGGTGTCTTCCTGGCACCCTGTATTTTTAATTCGAAAAATTTAATTTCAGAATGTTAACCGAAGAACTTTATCAATCATTATTGCACGATCTGGAGTCTGCAATCATATTCGAGAAAAAAGGGGAACTAAATCGAAGCCGAGTGATTGCCAGGCAGGTT
Organism: Anaerolineaceae bacterium; assembly: GCA_019429225.1. Lineage (GTDB taxonomy): Bacteria > Chloroflexota > Anaerolineae > Anaerolineales > Anaerolineaceae > UBA6170. The sequence continues at coordinate 9,077 of JAHYJK010000044.1, read as the reverse complement.
GCGGGAAAAGCGATTCGTTTATTATTCACACAATTGCATCTTAAAACTCCACAATCGATAACCCCCTATCAATATTTGATAGATATTCAGAACTATCCAGATCTGGTTGCACCGATTCAAGATGAAATAACAGCATTGACCACCCGCGTCAACACTGATTTTTCTTTTCCTGGAAAACTAAACTTAGTTAATGCAACACAGAATATTTTATTATTTGTAAAGGGTTTCAAAGAATAATATGGAAAATAAAAAAATAATTATGTATGGTACTACCTGGTGTGGAGACACAACTCGTGCTAAAAAATTATTTGAAGAATACCAAATAGAATTTGAATGGATTAATATAAACAAGGACAAAGATGGGGAAAAACGAGTAAAAGAGATAAACAATGGCTACAAAAGCGTACCCACGATAATTTTTCCGGATGGTTCAATACTGGTTGAACCAGATAAAGAAACCCTTAAAAAGAAATTTCTCGAATTAGGCCTTGTGTAGTTATCCATGTTTCCGGAACAGCCAGACAAGCAATGCCCCTAAAAATAAACCCAGACTGATGAGAACAAAAGCTAAACCATTATTCCGGCCTTCAATGGATATATTATTCGATCCAAATAACCTTTTCCCCAAATTTTGAATAAAATCAGGATTCGGTTGTACAGGTTTTAGATTACTCAGCAGAGAATTTTCCATTATTAAATAAGAATTATCTTCATTCATTTTTTGTAACTTTAATTTCCTTTTAAGTATTTTTTCCTTTACTCTTTTTCGGTTGGTCTATTTTCTCGATCTCTTTTCGCAATGATTCCAAGGTTCGATGGTATAGACTTTTAATAGCACCCTCAGATTTTCGCATGATCAAACCAATTTCCGAATTGCTCAATCCTTCAACGAATTTTAGAATGATCAATTGTTGTCTTTCAGGAGGTAATCGTCTTATCGCCTTAATCATTTTTTCGGATTCCTCAGATTTTTCGAGTGAAGACTCAGGAAAATCGAAATGGAATGAGCTTGGTAATTGATCATCAAGGGCAACCTCTTTTTTTCTACTTCTATCACGATACCAATTAGCCACAAGATTGTGTGCTATTCGGTATAACCAGGCTGAAAAAGGAACTCCACGTTGATCATAAGATTCAATATGCCTGAAGGCACGCTGAAATACCTTGGCAGTCAGGTCTTCGGCTTCATTTATATTTCCGGTTCGATAATATATGTAATTGTAAATTTTCCGAACATAGCGTTCGTATAGTAAACCAAACGCTTCGTTATCCCCGTTGCCAGCATCTTCGATTAATTGGATATCATCTAATTGTTCACTCAATTGTAAAACCTTTAACGGGGGTAAAAAAATTAAACCCCAATCTAATTATCAAGTTTCGTACTATTAATAATACTACCGGGTTTTGATGGCTTCTTCAACCGCCTTGTAAGAGTTTATCACACCAAAACCAACGGCATTGTTGGGATATGTGGTTGAATCAACGCATTCAGGGTACATTCCTCTGAACTCATTGGCAGTCTTTTGCAAAATTTCTTCAGTCTCCTCAATTTGTCCAATCAAGGATGGATTTGCGCTCCACATTAATGCGACTGTACCAACGACATGTGGACCTGCCATCGAAGTGCCACTCAGAATTGCATAGCTGGCATTTGGCATGCTTGAGAATATATCAACACCTGGCGCAACCAGATCTGGTTTCGTTCTTCCAGAATTATCAACGGTTACGGGTCCTAAACTGGAAAATGGTGCCAATTCCCCTATTTGATCAATAGCCCCAACCGAAAACACATTTTGATAGATTGCCAATGGATCTGAAATACTTTCACAACCATAATACCCATTATTTCCTGCTGATGAAATGACAAAAATACCTGCTGACCTTAATGCAGAAACGGCTTGTTCGAAAACCAAACTATCACATCCCTCAATATCAGGGCAACCCCAGGAATTATTGAGTATATGTGCGCCAAATTCCGGCTTACTATCCTGGATTGGATCTCCACCTTCCGGAAATGGTGCAAATAAAAATTGCATACATGCAAGATAATAACCTGGATTCCCTAGATTTCTGCCTAAATTTACACACCCAATCCAGCTGGCATCCGGTGCAATTCCAACATTGTTTCCTAGAATAATTCCTAAAGTGTGTGTGCCATGTCCACTGATATCCGTTGGATAACTTGATTCAAACCAGGGATCATACCAGGAATAATCTGTGAATTCTTTCGAACCAACGAATTGATCTCTCAAAGCCGGATGATTTCCATCCACGCCAGAATCTGCCTGACCAATGATTATCCCTTTTCCATAGATATTAAATTCTTCTCTAACTCTATCAACACCAATCATTTCCAGATTCCACAGCGATTCATTAACTGTAGAAATGTCTCCAGTAGTAATAGGAATTTCCTCTGGCAATGGACGTAACAATGGGTTATCGAGAACTCGATCAACATCTTCCCGTTGTTCAATAATCAGTTTCCAGATTGGGCCAGCTTTCACTTCAATTGCATTCACAAGATAGTATTGTTCATATTCAATACGGTATTTATTTAAGAAATCAGTAATATCGGACTGTGAGTCGGAAGCAAATTTTGTGGATGTTTGATAAACGTAATTGCGCTTTTCAACTGGATCAATGAATAAATTCCCTTCACTAAGATCAGCTTGCTCCGACATAATGACAAATAATGACTCGCCATAAAAACCTGGTTGACCAACCAAGAAGTAAATGAATACAACTGAGACCCAAACAAATATAGATATTGCCATGAATGGTTTATGTAACTTTCCAGCTTCTAGTTTTCTTCGCATGAATCCGGTAATTGCAGTCGAGATAATTAATATAACAACAGAATAAGAAATCGTTTGGCTGACCCAGGAAAGTGTCTCGCCAGACTGTGACCCAATTAATAGGGAAAGCTCATCCGGATCAAACCAAATCAGCGGTAGTGCGATGACAACTGTTAATAAAATCCAGATACTTAAAAAGTTACGTTGTTCCCCACCTACATTTCTAAACAACCCTGAAATGATCCAGCTGGAAACAGGAATGGTAAATACCAACATCCATTGTTGACCGTTCTGACCAAGTACAGTCGCAAAAATAATCAATCCGATCAGCACAATCAAGCCAAAAAATAATCTGCCTGCAGGTTCTATTTTCTTTTTTTCTGGAAAAAGTCCAAGATGTAATTGTTGAATTAAGATTGTTAAAAATAATCCAGATAAAATACCAACGATTAAATTGAGAACCAGATCAAGAAAAGAACCTATTGCGCCCCATAAAACCCATGGAATGGTAAATAACCCGCTAATTAATATCGTGATTAATAAAAATTCAGATTTTGATCTCCACTGAATACTAATTTTATTTCTTTGAACAACCAATAGGAAAAAAACAACATAGATAGTAACACCAATTATCTGAACAAGACTGACATTATGTGCTTCATTGATGGCCAGAAATCTTCCTGGAATCAATACCACACCAAGAAAATTAATCGATGCCCAGAATAGAAAAATGATGTTACTGATACGGTCATTAATAATGAACCGCATCATTAACAGTGGTAAACCCACAATACTCATATAGGAAATAATGATCAACCAACGTAAATCTGGAAATAGTAAAGATGCTTCAAAAATTGTTTGTTCCATCACCCAAATCATGAGTTGGGCCGCAATGCTTGCCCCTAAAATCCAAATGATGGAAAAAACAAAAAGCCCTGTGAATAAACAGCCTTTTTGGTTCATTGATTTTTTTTCATTAACAACGCTAACATCCATATTCATATACCTTTACTACTTTCTAAAATTCAAAATTTCAAAGGTAAATCGATAATGACACATTGAAATAAAGACGGTCCTGGCGAGATTCTGGTAAAAAACCCATATTGATTTTACATCCCATTTCCAAAATATTCTGAATCTAAGAAATTTCCAATTCATTTTTTCAATCAAAATTTCAAAATCAATATATAAATAAACTATCAAATTACAACAATGAAATTCAGAAAATTGGAAACACCATTTTCAGATAAATAACAAGGAGGATAGGAATGTCGATTATAGAAAGTTTTGAGTGGAAGACAAAAGAAGGGGAAAAAATATTTTCGCAAAAGTGGCTCGTAGATGGTACTGCCAAAGCAATCCTGGTTCTTGTTCATGGACTCGGAGAGCATATTGGCCGTTACAATCATGTAGCTAAATTCTTCAACCAACATCAAATCTCAATCTATGGATTTGATCATCGCGGTCATGGTAAAAGTTCCGGCAAGAGGGGACATATTGGATCCAATCAATTTTTTATATCCGATATTGAAACCATGATCGATTTCGCAAAGAAAGAAAATCCTGGAATTCCCGTTTTTCTCTATGGTCATTCACTTGGTGGAAATATGGTTTTATATTATTCACTTTTCAAGAAACCATCCATTAAGGGTGTAATTTGTACCAGTCCAGGATTAGGAACCGGTGAACCAGTTCCACCTGCCAAACTTTTAGCTGCAAAAATCTTAAAAACCTTGCTTCCATCCATGACAATGGACAATGGATTGGATGTAAATAATTTGTCTCACAATCTCCAGGTGATTAAGGATTACCAGGAAGATCCTCTCGTTCACCCTATGATCTCTGCAAAATTGGCGATGGATATGTTTTCAAACGGTGATTGGACAGTAGAAAATGCCAGCAAATTCAGTCTTCCACTGTTACTCTTACAGGGCGAAAAAGACCATATTGTTAATCTGGAAAAAACCAAATTGTTTGCTTCAAAAGTCCCAGAGTCATTAATTACCTTCAAAATATTTCCGGAGCTATATCACGAACTGCATAATGAATATGAACAGGAGCAGGTCTTTAATTTTATGCTGGATTGGATTAATCGACATTGTTAATCATTCAGGATGATACGATAAATTGTAAATAATTAGATTACAAACTTTACTTGACCAATAGGCACAGGTTTTCTACAATAGAAAGAAACAAATGAATAAATGGTATGAATGGTCGTTCATATTATTTTGTTGATTGATAAAAATTTTCAAATAGGAGTAAAAGATGACTGATTTTCTATTTCGTGGCAAACTCAGTGAATTAGATCCGGATGTTTCAGAGCTTATTAAAATTGAAGCAGAACGTCAAAATCGTAAATTAATTTTAATACCGAGCGAGAGTACTGCTCCTCCAGCTGTTCGGGATGCATTGGGATCCGTTTTTCAGAATATCTATGCAGAGGGATACCCTGATGAACGTATGCGTTTAATGTCTGAAGACGAGATTCTGGATTATGATGAACAACTTACACATTACCGGCGCTATTCAGATCCTCGTTATTATAAAGGCGTCGAATATGCCGATATTATCGAGTCACTGACTGCTCGTCGCTGCGCTGAAGTTTTCGCTGCAAATGGAGTCTCTCCTGATAATTTATACGTGAATGTTCAACCTCTTTCTGGAGCGCCAGCAAATAATGCTGTTTACCACCTGATTAACCCTGGTGACACGATCATGGGTATGAACCTGTTACATGGTGGACATCTCACCCACGGTTCTTCTGTTAATCGTTCAGGAAAATTATTTAATGCAATCCATTACACAGTAGATCCTGAAACCGAACAAATTAATTACGATCAGGTAGCAGCTCTGGCTACAGAACACAAACCAAAAATCATCATTGCTGGTTATTCCTCTTATCCATTCGTTCCAGATTGGCGGAAATTCCGGGAAATTGCAGATTCGGTAGGAGCGTATTTCTTAGCGGATGTTTCTCACATTGCAGGGTTAATCGCCGCTGGTGTCATTCCCAGTCCAGTCGGTTTTGCCCATGTAATCAGTTTTACTACCCATAAAACACTTTGTGGTCCGCGCAGTGCCTGCATCATTACCGATAATGCTTCACTTGCAAAAAAGATTGACCGCGGTGTATTCCCTGGAGAGCAAGGCGGGCCGCATATACATGCCATTGCAGCACTGGCTACAACGTTTAAATTAGCGAAAACGCCTGAATTTAAGAAATTACAGGAACAAATAGTCAATAACTGCCAGGTATTAACCAATCATCTTCAGGAAAGAGGATTGCGCATCCCATTCAATGGTACCAATACACATCTAGGAAATATCGATGTCAGTACCATCAAAGGTCCTGATGGTACACCACTTTCTGGTGATCTGGCTGCCAGAATTCTGGATATTGTTGGCTTGGTAATGAATAGAAATACGATTCCAGGTGACAAGAGTGCCCTGAAAGCATCTGGTGTTCGCTATGGGACACCCTGGATGACTCAGCGGGGATTGGATGAAATTGATATGGTTTTGGTTGCAGATATCATTGCCGATGTTTTGTTCGCTATCACTCCTTATACCATTGATTCCCGCAAGGGTCTTGTACAACGAGCGAAAGTTAACTTCAAAGTTCTTGAAGATGCAAAAATCCGTGTTCGGAAACTGGTGGAAAAAGCAGGGGTTGATCCAGAAATTTCTACTCATGGTTATCCCCACTTCTATTATCTGGATGAATTGCCAAAAGGAATTGATGGAAAGATTGGGTATGATCTATCCGGCAAAGGAATCCGCCATTTTGTGAATTATGTATTTGCCAGCAACGTTGAATCCCTGAAACCTGGTGAAGAACAGCTTACGTATCTGTATGCTGATGGCGAACTCATCAATGGTGTTATCACCTATGTCAGTCCGGATCATTTCCGCTTCACGACCGATGTGACCAAAGGGAATTTAGCAGCGACCTGGATGCGTGATTTATCAGATGCCTATGTTTATTTTGACACAGATCTTCATCGCCGTTTACCAGGACCCATCATCATCAAAGAATCACTGGTGGTTTCTAATCTACAAATTGATAATGCAGATATTTCTGTTACCAAGCCATATTTCATTGGTCATTCGAATATAAAACACGAATTACCCACCAAACCTAAATTCGAATGGGTTGAGAAAGAATCCGATGAACTTAAACGCACTTCATTATATGAAAATCATGTCAAATTAGGAGCAAAAATCATCCCATTTGCCGGGTGGGAAATGCCAGTCTGGTATACATCAGTGACAGATGAACATCTGGCAACCCGTAAAGCGGCTGGGCTTTTTGATGTTTCTCATATGGGTGTCTATCAGGCAGAAGGACCCGATGCTGTGACTTTCCTCGATAGTGTTTGTGGAAATGACATTTCTGCTCTGGAAATTGGTGAATCTTGCTACACCCATTTCCTGGATACCGATGCAAATGTGATTGACGATTTATTAGTGTATAGAAGGCAAAAAGAGGTTTATCTTGTCGTTGTTAATGCATCAAATGATGATAAAGATTGGACCTGGATAAATGCAGTCAAAGATGGAAAAGTTATGGTAGATAGTCTTCATCCTGGAGCAACTGCATTCGGTAAGAATGTAAGATTAAGAAATCTACGTGATCGCACTGCAGGTGCAGAAATGAGAGTAGATATTGCTCTTCAAGGACCAAAATCCAGAGATATCTTGCTGGCACTGGGTGTTGATCCTGAAACACGAAAACGTATCATGAAACTCAAACGAACCGAGTTGTGCGAAGCAATTGTGGGTGAATTTGACCTGGTTGTCTCCAGAACAGGCTACACTGGTGAGAAAATGGCTTTTGAACTGTTTGTCCATCCTGATCATGCACCAGCTTTCTGGGATGCTTTGATGAAAGTTGGCGAGCCCATGGGGTTGAAACCCTGTGGCTTGGGAGCACGTGATTCCTTAAGAACAGAAGCTGGCCTTCCACTTTATGGTCATGAAATGGGTGGAGAACTTAATTTAGGTGTTTCTGAGGCTCATTTTGGAACTTTCGTTAAAACATATAAACCGTGGTTTATAGGACGAGATGCTTACATTGCGCGTGAAGCAAAACGAAAAGGTATTGTCATCCGTTTCAGATTCCAGGAAAAAGGTGTGCGCATGGCGCACAATAATGATCCTGTAATTGACAAAAAAGGAAAAGTCATTGGCGTTGTTACCAGCTGCGCCATTGATTCTGAAGGATTCCTAACCGGTCAGGCATTTATCGAAGAAAAATCGAATGAAGATGGTACTGTGATTTTCATTTATCAGGGTGCTCCGGATAATATTGGTAAACTTCCCAACCAACTTTCACAGGGTGATCGGGTGAAACTTCCCTCGCCAGCGTTGATTGTTTCACGATTTGCAAAACTTTAATTCCAGCAGGGATGGTTTTCTACCATCCCTTTTTTTTAGTAAAATTTTAGATAGTAATGATGTTTAGAAGGAGTGAAAAATGCAGACTTTATGGGATGACCGATACGCTTTAAGAACAAATGCGATGAAAGGTTCGGCCATACGTGAGTTACTGAAGATAACCCAGATGCCAGATGTTATTTCATTCGCGGGTGGCATGCCTGCACCTGAAATCTTTCCCGTGGAAGAATTCAAGCAAGCCTGTATTCGGGTCTTAGATCAACAAGGTGCAGAGGCATTGCAATATGGAACCACAGATGGATATCTACCTTTACGAGAAATGATTTCTAGACACACAAATCAATATGGAATTAAAGTTACAGCCGACAACATCATGATCACCAATGGATCACAACAAGCCCTGGATCTATTGGGAAAAATTTTCATTAATCCCGGTGATCGAATTCTTGTAGAATCTCCAACCTATCTGGGTGCTTTACAGGCCTGGAATACTTACAATGCCCAATATGTAACAGTGCCGTCCGATGATGACGGTATACAGGTAGATAAGTTGGAAATGGCTCTACGTGCCGGCCCTAAATTTATGTATGTATTACCCAATTTTCAGAATCCGACAGGTGTTACCTTACCATTAGAACGCAGAGAAAAATTAGTCGAATTAGCAGATCGATACGGTGTGCCCATTATTGAAGATGATCCTTATGGACAACTTCGTTTTGAAGGCAAACATATTCCAACCGTAGAATATCTTGATGACCAGTTACATGGCAACGGTAGCTCGTATCATGGGAATGTTATATACCTGAGTACTTTTTCAAAGATTCTTGCCCCTGGTATTCGTCTTGCCTGGGTGGTAGCAACACCAGAAATTATCCAAAAATT
>JAHYJK010000347.1 GCA_019429225.1 Anaerolineaceae bacterium | reverse complement strand
TCGGCTTACGCATCAGTTTCCTCCGCGTTGGAATGATCATGTGCTTCCCCAAAGGCAAAATTGGGGTATAGAAAACAAGCTATAGAATACATATTCGTTTCTTCAGTCTCCATGCATATTCCGGTCATGTCGCACACCGAAACCGGAGTATGCCGCACAATAAAGAGGGGTGAATCACTGGCTAAAGATATTGTACATCAAGTGTGCGACATAGAACGGAAACCTCTTAGCTTTCTTTGGGAGTCTCCCAGCAAGTTAAGCTGGTAAGTGCTGTGTACGATCCGATCAAGGACCGCCTCAGCAAGGGTGGGATCGGGGAACCTGGCATACCAATCAGAGATAGGTACTTGTGTAGATATGATGGTTGAAGCGTGTGCATAACGATCATCAAACAACTCCAGGAGGTCCTGAGTCGCAGTCAGCGGAACGGGGTCACGCATCCAATCATCCAGGATCAAAACGTCCATCTTTGACAAAGTTTGAAGCAACTGAAGGTATGAACCATCTTTTCTGGCCATGTTGAGTGAATGGAGAAAGCGTGCTGTATGTAAATATTGAACTTTATAGCCCAGACGACAGGCTGCGCTGCCCAACGCACAAGCCATATAAGACTTGCCAGTTCCAGTAGCGCCTGAGATGATAATATTGAGGGCTTTGTCCACCCAATGACAATGGGCCAACTCCAGAATCAAGCGACGATCTAACCCTCGCTCAGGTGAAAGATCAAGATCTTCAATCGTGGCTCTGATTGGGAATGCTGCCATCTTTAGCCGTTGTTGAGTGCGGTTGTCCAAGCGACGGGTGCACTCCATATCGACTAATAGTAATAAGCGTTCTTCAAAGGTGAGCTCAGCATAGTGTGGATTAGAAGCTTGTTCATGCAAACCCTCTCTGAAAGCGGGTAGGCGCAATTGACGTAATTTATCCATCAATGTTTGAGAGATCATCTTTCATTCCTTTCCTGGTAGTAATCTGCACCACGGATGTTTTCGTGGGTTGGAAGTGCTTCAACAATGGTGATTTCAGGCTGTTTATGCAACAAATTTAGCTCCTGTTTGACGGCTTGATATGAAAATGCCTTGATCTCATAAACTGCCTGACAAGCTTGTTCTATCAATTGATGATCGTATTTTTGGGCAAAGTTGAGGATGCCCAGGCAAGTACGGAAGGCCTGTTCAGGGTAACGCCTTGACTTGAGGGTCGCTTTGATCAATGCCGTTGTTTGTGGACCAATCTTGCTTGCGCTCCTAATCAATCCCTCAGCGTTGAGATCGGCCATAAAACGATGGTTGGAGGGCATATGTTCATGATTGGTGGAAAATCGACCCTGCCGATGGTTTCGTGCATGAACTGCAATGGGTTGCCCTTGGTGAAATATCTCCACCATTCGTTCAGTTGCACGGATATCGACTTGTTGGTGGATAAGATGATGAGGAACGGAATACAGATGTTTGTCAAATTCCACATGATAATCGATATTGACCCTGGCTGTTTTCCATTGTGCATATTCATAGCGTCTTTCTGGTAGTGGCCTCAGATTCGGCTTGTCAATCTCTGCAAACTCTTGTTTCCGGGAACGCCCAATAGCTCGCATGATTTTGTTGTTTAGTTTTTCTATTTGTTCTTTGATGGCCAGATTGACTTCGTATAAGCTAAAGAATTGGCGGTTTCTCAGCGGGGCAATTACCCAGCGTTCAACGTTTTGAACGCCGTTTTCAACTTTTCCTTTATCCTTTGGCTTTCTGATACGTGTAGGCAGTACAGCAAAATGATAGTGCTCTGCCAAATCCTGGTAAGCAAGATTGATCCCGGGCTCATAATAATTCGGTTTACTGACCCCCGTTTTTAGATTGTCTGGCACAACGATCTTGACCACACCACCAAAGTATTCAAAAGCACGAACATGGCCATTGTTCCAGTTACATTGGTTCTCACTCAATTGTGCTTCTGCATAGGTATAATTGCTGGCTGGCAGGACAGCCACAAATACCGATGCTTTGGTGATTTCACCTGTCTCTGAGTCGATGATTGGTATTTTTTGGCCTGCGTAATCTACTTGCATTCTTTCCCCACCTTTGTGCTCGATACGCATGCTGGGGTCTGTATGGCTTTTTTTCCACCGGCGATAGTGCTCACAGAATTGAGTGTATTGATAACCATCGGGGTGGCTTTCTTTATACTCCTGCCATAATAGCCTTAATGTGACACCTTTGCGTTTCTTCTCCTGGTGTACTTTTTGCCAATTGGGCATTGGCCGTTTTCTTTCAGGTGTATAGATCATCTTTTCGGGAAACAGCTTTCCATACAATTCCTCCTCTCCAATTTCGACTAAAGGCCAGCTTATCCCAGCTGCACTTGCTCTACGCAAGTACTCACCTACGGTGCTATTTGATACTTTACAGGCACCTGCAATAGCTCTATTTGATAATTTGGCCTCGTATTTGAGTCTGAGTATTTCTTTGATTTTTCTCACGGTTAATCGCTCCTGAGCCATGCTCACCTCCTCGTTTTTTTGAGGATATCATGGCTTTTTCTAGATTAACCAGTGTTTTTCACCCCCCTTATTTTCCGAAAAAGTGTGCGCCTAACTCCGGAATCACTGTGCGGCATGCTCCGGAATCTCTGTGCGCCTTGTTCCGGATTCACTGTGCGGCATCAACCGGATTTTGCAACCTGGTTGAGATGGATAAACAATTCATAAATACCTATGTTTTGGTAAAGTTGGATGTTTATCGAGAGCAATTATTTATCTATGTCGAACCTGATCAGGATGGCCAAGAACTCGTTATGGAGAAACATTTGCCCCTTTACTTTGCCAAAATGAGGTATTAAAGTTCATTTGAGACATGACAATTAGGGATTAGGAATTAGGATTTGTGTGTAGTGCTGTTGTTTTTTCGGACACTTTTAAGGGTGTTTAA
>JAHYJK010000346.1 GCA_019429225.1 Anaerolineaceae bacterium | reverse complement strand
GCAACCACGGCTCAAAGAGTGCTTCACGAAGGGTTGCCCCTTCGCATTAATATAAAGTAGATAATAATAGTAGTTAATAGAATTAATTATGGAATTTGACAAATGATGAGTAATCATTGTTTGTTTTCAACACCCTCATATTGTTAGTGTAACATTCTTTCTGTAAATTCTTGAACCTTAACAAAATGGTGAGTCAGATGTATCCTAGAAAGGTCTACAAACCAGAATAGGAGAACAACATGACTCACCAAGAAAATTATACCTTTTCAAAGACCTTTGTTGATGAATTAATCGAGGCAGGATTTGATGGAATTCCTGAAATGTTCAGGGTCATCATGAACAATGCCATGAAGACAGAAAGGGACCAATTTCTTCAAGCCAACAAGTATGAGCGCACAGAAGATCGTCTGGGATATGCCAATGGATATAAACCAAAGACCATCAAATCCCGCATTGGAGAAGTCACCCTGGACATTCCACAAGTGCGGGAAGGCGGTTTTTATCCCTCATCCCTTGAGAAAGGGATGCGCAGTGAACGGGCCTTGCTGATCACCCTGGCGGAGATGTATATCCAGGGTGTTTCCACCAGAAAGGTCTCGGCCATCATCGAGAAAATGTGTGGTTTTGAGATTTCAGCTATGCAGGTCAGCAGAGCAACAAAACAACTGGACGAGATACTCCAGCAATGGCGAGAGCGGCCGTTAGGTGAGATGCGGTATTTATTTTTGGATGCCAGATACGAGAAAGTGCGAGAAAACGGTCAAATACGAGACGCAGCCGTCCTGATTGCCACTGGGATCTCCCCAGAAGGCGAAAGACAGGTGCTGGGAGTATCTGTATCCCTCAGCGAACACCGGGTCCATTGGAGAGATTTCTTGCAAAGCCTGAAAGATCGTGGATTGGGAGGTGTCAAACTGATTACCAGTGACGCTCATGAAGGGCTGGGGTCTGCTAGAAGAGGTGTTTTTGGGAGTGTCCCATGGCAGCGTTGCCACTTTCATCTCCAGCAGAATGCGGGTGCATATGTCCCTCGACAGAGCATGCGGGCTGAAGTGGCTGCAGATACACCTGCACTTGCAGTGCGGTGCAAGTGTCCGTGACATCTTCAATGCTCCTGATCGGTCTATGGCTGAAAAGTACTTACAGATGGTCATTCAAAAATATGCCAAATCAGCTCCTCGGCTTTCATCTTGGCTGGAAGCAAATTTAGCTGAAGGGTTTACCATCTTTGACTTTCCGACCAACCACAGACGATTTATTCGAACAACAAACAACCTTGAACGGGTCAATCGTGAAATTCGCAGGCGAACCAGGGTTGTGGGAATCTTCCCGAATGAAGCATCTTGTTTGAGACTGATCTCTGCAATCTTGATGGAGACAAGTGAAAAATGGCAAATCGGAAGACGATGTTGCCTTGATGATAATTAGAAAATTATTTTTTTAGGATCTTTTGGATGGGTCTGACTCAATTTACAGAAAAAAGGTTGCATAATCGCGTGTTCTGGCTCAAACAGATATAAACACCTCGGGCTTCAGCTAAGAAAAGCTTTCTCAAAGCCTGAACGCGTCATGTATTTTATCCATCAAGCCAATAAATTGTCAATCGGCCCATGTTTTTGATGAGCATCGATGAGGTCTTCGTCTAATAAGGTCACATAATGGCGAGTAATTTCCAATGTGGAGTGCCCGAGTAACCCCTGCAACTGAAAAACATTCATGCCGGCTTTGAGGGAAAGGGTAGCAAAGGTTCTTCTCAACGCATGGGGCGTAATGTGTATCTTTGCTCTCTTTCCCAGCCGGCACAACCAAGAGCGCAAACCTGATTCAGTAAATTGCTTTCCAGTCTCTGTTTGGAAGAGGGGTTTGGAATCGCTATTGTCAACTTCACGGCGGTATTTCAATAATGCTCTCCTTGTGTTGAGCCCAACGATCACGATTCTCGATTTACGGCCCTTACCCTTATGGATTCTAACTACACCACTCGAAATTTCAATGTCCCTCCACTTTAAGTTTCTCACCTCTGCATTTCTCAACCCGGTATCGACCATGAAGCGAATAAAAGCTGTTTCTCGATTATCTTGACAGGCCGTAAGAATTTGTCTGACTTGGTTTTCATCATATACGCGAAGGCGCTTTTCAGCAATCTTCGGCATTGGAAATGAAATCGGTTTCGAGATGTATTCTTCATCCAGCATGAATCTGGAAAATGTTTTCATTGCTCTTGCATAGGTGTGCATGTAGGAATCTGCACACCCTCTTTCAGCCATCTCTGCAAGAAAAGCTCTGATATGTTTGCTGGAGATTTGTTCAGGTTCATTGACATTATGGCCAACCAGCCAATCAATGATTTTTCCAAGGATGTATCGATACCAATCAATGGTTCTATCTGTGCACATCATGGCTTGACGGGATAGCATAAAGTCCAAATAGGCATTGTTAACAAAATCCGAAGCTACCGTCTTAAATTGGGGGTTTTGATTCTTGTTTTTCACGAAAAAACGCCTCCGTTGCTTAGAAAGCCTCCCAGGGGGCTTAGAACGAAAGCGTTTTTTGAAAAGCGGGCGACGAGATTCGAACTCGCGAATGGTAGCTTGGGAAGCTACTGCCTTACCACTTGGCTACGCCCGCATTCAAACTGCCTTCTATTTTACCGTGATCTTTCATTTTTGCCAATTATCCTTTTAAAAGACTAGTGCAATCGCAAAATGGGGATATGTCTGTAATATCATTGTTTGTGAGTCATTTAACCCCATCCCCAGCCCTTCCTCTCGAGAGGGAAAGGTGCCCGGAGGGCGGGAAGGGGTGTTTACAATGTGAAAGTCGTTGATTCTGCGAAAATGTTTAACTTTGCGATTGCCCTCTTTAAAATACCTTCGAGGTCGCTCTCTTTGCTTTATAATGGTTAGAGTTCTAATTCATGCTGTTATGG
>JAHYJK010000043.1 GCA_019429225.1 Anaerolineaceae bacterium | reverse complement strand
AGGCCAGAAAAAACAGCACCAGACCTAACACCGGTATGCTGAATGCAAACAGGGAACCGGAAAGGCTGCGTACGGACTGTTGGTACTGGCGCATGGCTGGTGCAGGCGAGGTTTCCAAATCCGTATTGGGTAGCATGGCGTTGACCCGGTTTTCCAGCACATCAATGCGGGTCAATAACCGGCTCACCTGACTGCTGTTAACCTGGTTGCCATCTAAGGTCAGACGCCAGGTGGCTTCATCCAACCCGGAGGGTAACCCATCTACCAACGACCAAAACCCTTCTTCAAGGATAAGCAGTTTTTTACGGAAGGATTCCGCCGGGTAAAGTGCCCAAAGCTCGTTTTTCGGGTCTCCTGCCACCCATAAACCGCTGATACGTACATCCTGTCGGAAAGCTGCATTCGAAGCGGTAGCCGGGTTGAAGAGTGCGTAGTCTTGCCCCACCTGCAATCCCAACTCATTGGCCAGGTCGAGGGAGACCAGTGCTTCAATCACGTTTCCGCTTTCTTCCAAGGAGCGTGGCAAGTTTCCCTCCACCAACTGCACCTGCCCAAATACACCATCCAGAAAGGCAACTTTAACCAAATCCAGACGCGCCTGTGGGCTGAGTACCTGTGCGCCTGGGTAAAGCTGCAGGTTGGCGGTAGCAGCGTAACGGGTTAATTGTTGCGAAGGCAACCCGACTTGTCGGCTGGCTTGTTGGCTCAAATATTGGTCCAAAGGCTCATACTGCTGCGGCGAAATGGCACCATACCAACTACCGATATAACGGAAGACAAAATCGAACGGCTGGCGGCGGGTCTGGCTGCTGGATTCGGTCAATGAACTGCTCAGAATATCGTAATTAATCGCATCGGCGTACATGGGGACTGCCACCGCCAGGGCGACCGCAGCCATCAAACCCAGCACCTGGCTGAGTGCCAGCCAGCGATGGGTGCGCAAGCGTTTGAGCGAGAATTTAATCAGATGTGAAACCATTCGATAATTTTTAACCGCCTTTTCTGTTATTGTAGCTGATAACCACCAGGTCTGCCGCTTCTTTCACTCAGTAAATAATTCCAACCTCATCGATTGACAGACCACAACTCGGACATCGAGTAATAATCCGGGTCGACTTCATGCGCACAGGCGATTGCAGCCTCATACGTCTCTTCATAAGGTAAAACAGCAGAATATCCGGTAGATTGCATGCAATCCAGGGTTGCTTGGGCTTTGTATTGGGTTTCTTTCAATACGGCACTCATATCCTGACCATCCTGTAGGATTGCTACGATTGCATCGGTCCACCACTGGCTAAACGGCATGTGTGGAAAAAAACTCACTTCAGATGAAAATTGCAATTTTGATAATGTTGCCCGGTAGACGGTTGCCCGTCCTTCTCCAACTGAAGCAGCCCAATTTTCTGAGCCCAGAATAGAAGGTTTTAGTGGAATTCCTTTAAGTCCATTATTAGGTTGCTGTGATAAAAACTTGAACCATTCCCAGCACACCTGTGGGTTTTCAGTGTGACGGGAAATAAAAAATGCACTGATATCACTTGGATCGACTACCTGCTGAGCCGGGTAAACGGCAATTCCGATCTCAAAATCATTTCTGTCACGGGCGGGTGGTGTGGAAGACATACCAATACCATCCAGCCAAAGCAGACCATACTCAAAGCGGATCAATTCATCGCGCAGCATATAGTTTCCCATGGCTGAGCGGGTACCGCCTGCATCATACAGGAATAATGTTTTGTCTTTCACCAATGGTAAAAGTTGATTAAGTAAATCCACCAGTTGCGGGTTTTCATAATCCGCTTTTACAGTTTGGTTTTCCATTTTCATATAACTGGCATCGCTGAAAAAATAATTCGGCCAATCTCGGTAAGGCACATATCCATAGACACCTTCTTTCTTAAGAGCGGCTTGTTGTGTCAACGCCCAAAAATCCTCCACCGTCCAATCCAAATTGGGTGGTTCCAGCCCTAATTCCTGCAATAAATCGGTATTGTAATAAACGAATAAAGGATTAATGGTTTGAGGAATACCGTACAAAGATCCATCCACCTGTAAGAGGGTGACCAGATCAGGGTCAAGATCACTAAGGACTGAGTTTTCATCTAAATCTAAAAACGGGTCCAACGAATAAATATTTTGTAAAAAACTTCCCTCCTGATTTATCTCTTCCAAGTGATAAGAAACAGTGGCAGCGGGTGCCAGAAAACAGTCATAATTTTTAATATCATACTCATTACTGTTAATATTTACGAAATCCATCCCGCGCTCGGTCACAATTTCAATATAATATTCCGGATTGGTCCGATTAAATTCCTCTGCCAGGGCCCGCACATTTCTATTGTCATGTAAACCAGGATCAGCAAAATAAACAGCACTCAAATCGTTTTCGGCTTTCTCTGTTTTTGGAAGGGGAGTCGGTTCTGGTGCCATGACTGCCTGCGGTGTATGCTCTACTTCTGGGATATCTCGTTCCAAAACCAGCAGGGATAAGTTTGTTGGTAGCAGATCTGCCAGCCTTTGCCCCGATTGAATTGATTTTTGGAAAGCTTGTGCGATTGGTGTAAAGTCGTATTTTACCCAACCGTACCATCCGTCTTGCAGTGACTCCCGAATTGCCGTCTGTCTTTCCGGTGTCTGGCTTACCCATTCAGGGGAATCTTCAATCGCCGCAAGGTTGGCCGGAAAACCGGATGATATGCCCACCGAATTGCGACTGAGAAAATTCAACCATGTCCAGCTTGCCTCCGGGTACCCGGTACCAGCACTGACCGTCGCGCAACTGACACTGACCGGGTTGCTCCCAAATTCACTTCTGGAGGATGTTGGGAATGGAACAAAACCCACTTCAAAATCCAACCCTTGCAGGTCGTACGAAAAACCTGATAACGTTCCTACCCACATGGCAGCTTGATTACCACGCACCAGATCATTGGTTTTTTCTTCTATATTCACCCCCGGAATGGCTATTTCTCCAGAACGAGCCAGTTCCAGGTACCAGTCCAACGTAGTCCCCACTTCGGCAGGGGTTTTATTGGTACCTAATAACGCATGGGTTTCAGGCCGCAGGATAAACCCGGCGCTGTTATCCACAAAGCCGTAGGCAGGTTCTGTTCCGCTTGTGTCGGATAGCAACTGAACCGTATTTTTAAATTCATCCCACTCCCAGCTTGGTTCTGGGTATGCCACATTTTTCTGATCAAAAATATTCTTGTTGTAAAAAACCAGGCTCGGGTTTAAAGATACCGGCAACCCTGCTTGCTTATCCCCGCTCTGGCAGCCCTGCAATGAATTCGGCCAGAAATCATTTGGACTGAAGTCCTCATTGGGCATTAATGGCGTCAGGTCCAGAAATAGATGGCTGTTTTCCGCTGATACCGCACTCCCCAGCACAAGCGTGTCAGCCTGTGAGATTAACCGCTCATAATCCGGTAGCTCCCCATCCATAGCGAGCAATTCAACCCGGATGTCCGGGTGTTGGCTTTCAAATGTGGTAATTAATTCTTCATACCGCGATATAGCACCGGTTGTAGCTGCAAAGGTAATGGTGGTTTGTTGAGATGTGCCGCTCTGGTTGTGTTCTGTGTCATTGGAACTGCAACCTGAGAGAATGAAAGGAGATGTGACTAATAGTATCGAAATTATATTTTGTATAATCCTTGATTTCATTATCATTAACACTCATTTTTCCTTTCGATATTAACCTGATTACAATACGATTATCATAAGTTCCTTGAATTTTTGGTTACTGGAAGATGAAAAGTTTTATTCTTAATTCCATGATGGATCAGCTTTTTTTGCGCAATCTATTACGTTTTGTTCGACCATTTCTTCATTTAACATAGCCCAGTCAATTGGAATAATACAGGCATAATACGCATCTGCTTTTTGTTGCGCTGCCGCCAATTCCTGCTGAATTTCATGACCTTGTTTGACTGCAAATACAACCTGCCCTAACCAGTTATGGTATGGCCAGAGGAGAAAATCGGGATAGGACAGGTTTTTTGCGGGTTGACTTTGTTGCAAGGCTTGAAGATATATTTCGGCTTTTTCAACCCCGACACTTGACATCCAGGCTGGTGAGTTTGCCACCGATTTGCGGGCAGGAATCCCGGAATATAAGGATGGTTCTTCGGAAAGATACTTGGCGAATAGCCAACAAGCCTGTTGGTTTTGAGATTGGCTTGATATGTAAAATCCGGTATTGATTGTTTTGCTATAAGGATAGTCTGGTTCAGAAATAACAGGAAGGGCGGTGATGCCAATATTAAAAGCAGGTTCTTTTCCATCAAAATATACTTCTTCTTCACCGGTCAATACTGTCCAGAATCCAATTTGCCCATCTTGTATTGCTTTTTGAATTGAAGGCAACCAATTTTCATCTGTTGATGATGTGAACAAAACACCTGTCTGGTACAGGTTTTGATACCATTGGATTATATTGACCATTTCCCTGGTATTTATTTGTGCAACTGGAAGACCTGCACCATCATCCAACCAATGGATATTATTCCCTGAGAGGATCATGTCGAAGATGTTAACTGCCTGACTTTCGGGTAAAAAGCCATAGATTGGTATTTCATTGGTTATGGATGTAATGGCGGTAAGTTTCTCGATAAGTTCGTCAAATGTCCAATTTTTATCGGGTTCTTCGACACCATTTTGACGCAATAGATCCGTATTGTAGACCAGGATCGGTGGTCTACTGGTTAGTGGAAGAGAGAAAAGTTTTCCTTGATAATGTGAGATATCTAATAAATACTTGTCATAATCATTCCGGAACGTATTGTCTTCTGTTTCAAAAAAAGGGGTTAGATTCAAAACATAACCTGATGTGGCAGCACCAACGGGATCAACTTCTGTAATATAACAGTCAGAGGATTTGGCAAGTGTTTCAAAATATCTCTGGTTTGGTTGTTCCTTAATAGTATTCACTAGTGATACCGAAAACTCATCAGCATATTCGCTATTGAAATTGGCAACAATTGCTTGCAGGGATTCTACTTCCTGATGATTCCCACTACCAGCATAAAATTTGATTATTGGAATATTTCCTGTTGGTTTATTTGAGTTATACGGTGTTTCAACCACAATTGGGTCTACCGATGGCTGAACTTCTGAACGTAGACTGACGATTTCCGTTTGAGCTTGGTTCAATGACTGTAAAAGATCATCGCCTTCCAACAACGCATGTTCCAAAGCTGAATAAACCGCTGCTTCAGCTTCTGGATATAACCCCTTGTACCAACCATGCGTCAAACCATACTTTACAGTTTCATGCAACTCGACCGGAATGCCATCCCAAAAACCAGATTTTTCAGCTACAGAAGAACGGGCAGGGATCACCAACTTTTCCGACAGTTGAGAAGAATCATGGATTAATCGTTGTTCCGACAGAAATTTGTTCCAACTCCAGGTGGCTTGTGGATATTTCGTCCCTGCGCTCATCATTATGCATTGAGCGCTGAGAGGGGTTGTTTTGGAATTAGGATTATCAGATGCCACCGGCAAGGGGGCGAAACCGAAACGAGTTGCTGCTAAGTGAGTTGATGGATCATTATCTTCGGAAAACCCTGCCAGACCTGGGACTGGGTCTTGCAGACGTCCAAACCACATTGCGGGAGGATTCATTCCCTGGAATAGAGCTTTCCAGTGTTCTTCAGCCAATTGGGCCTTCTCACCTCCAGCCGACCCCTGTATTGGATAAATGGCGTTTTGTTTAGCCAAATCAACATACCAAAATAATTCTTTCGCCAATGCTTGTGGATCGATATTCCCGTTCATTTTCAGAAAGTGATCTTTTATAATTGGAGAAATTATGGATGCATATGTAGGATCGGCAAATCCGTAATAGATTTCTTTATCATCCTGGTGTGCTAAAGAAAATGTTGCTTGTTGAAAATCATCCCAGGTCCAACCCGGTTGTGGAAAGGAAATTTTTGCTGCTTGAAACGCCTCTTCATCATAAAAAATACCACTCATATAAAGATTGACCGGTAAACCAAATACATATCCCTGGTCATCCTGGCAGGCACTCAGCGTATCCGGCCAAAAATCATTGGAGTCAAAACCAGCATCCAGATCAATCAGTGGTTGGAGGTCACGAAAATATGCTGCAATCTGCGAGGATCTTCCAGTTAATAACATGGTAGCGTCGGCTGCTGAAGCAATCCTTTGGTAATATTCTTGTTGGCTTTCATTTGTGAAAGCGGGGAACGGCATGAATTTCACGGTTATTGTTGGATTCTGTGCGTTAAATTGTTCGATTAAAGGCTCGTAATAGGAACTTTCGAATTCGAATGCTGTGAATGTAATAACCTGGTTTTCTTGTTGATTTCCATTATCAATTTCCTGATCAGTTGGCTGGTTTGATAATTGCGTAGATTCATTCCGCGGTTCATCTGTAAGTAAAGTATGTGAACTGGAAGAGCAAGCTGTCTGTCCCAGGAGAATACAAAAGCATACAATTAATGAAAATATGTTTACTGGTTTATTAGAATTAAAATATTTCATTCAGTTGAACTCCTATCTATTTCAAGCTATTGGCTGATTGAAATAACTTCCCCAAAAAATCAAAGATTAGTTTGGTGTTCCAGGCTGACCCTAGTGGGATTAAACTTTGAATAATATTTAGTACAAAAAGAATACCGGTCAAAAATGGAGTGATACGGATTGCAAGAACACTGATTTCCTTGAAAGTCCTTATTTTAGGTAGTATATTACCCATTTTTTTTGATTTTTTCATGAATCCGGATCTACTAACTTCATACACGTCTGATAATTTTCGCCGGGGGTTCCGTCCATGTTAAGCATACAGGTCAGGTATGCTTCCGATTTAAATTGAACAGTTTGCAAAGGTATATCCAAACCTTCGCCATATTTTAATTCTCCTAATGTAGTGAGAAACCAAAATTCTGGACCTGTTTTGAGATAAGCAGTATCCCTGCCTTTTTCTTCAATTGGTGTCTCCGCCAATTGATCGATAATATTTCGATACAGGGATGCCATTTCAGTCCCGACCACCATCTCATAATCCGAAGAATTCAATATCGAGCTTCTTAAGGGGATCCCCTGGTACACGGATGGATTCCCCGAAAAATATTTAAACCAATCCCAGCATCCGATTGGGTACGAAGAGTTTTTTGATATGAAGAATGTTAACACGCCATCAATTGTGGGTTTCTGGGTGTATCCCGGTAACGGAAGTATACCTGGTTCGTATTTGAGCTCTTCATTAAGATAACTTGTTGTAATATTCATCCAAAATGCTGTTTTACCTGATAAGATGTTTTGACGCCATGTCCAATACTTATCACCTATATCAATATCTAGTTCAGGGATTACACCTTCATACTGCATTTTCAATAAAAATTTCGTGGTTTGTTTTACTTCCGGTGTATTAAATGAATAGATAGGCACGTCCCCGCTTTCATCGCCCCATGGCGTGTTCATGGTATCGAAAATCATTTTAATCGCACCTGGGCCTAATCCAAAACCATAAATTCCCTCCTGCTTGGCTGATTGGACATACTCCCAAAACTCGGTAAATGTCCAATCAGCCGATGGCGGTTCCAGTCCTGCTTGCTCCAACAACACCGGGTCATAATACATGACAATTGTTAGAGTAGTGAGTGGGATTCCCAGAATTTCTCCATTGTACCGTGTTGATTCAAGCACATTGGCAGGCAAATCACCAACCAGTGCTATGCTTTCCGCGTCCCCCTCAATCAGGGGTGTCAACGGGTAATACGTTTCGGGGTGGTTTTCACTCTGATAGCCTATAAAACAATCAGCCTCTTCTTGTGATACATTTCTATCAATATAATAATTGGATTGGCTTTGGTTAAATTCCTTAAGCATTGCTTCTAATACTTCAGAATTAAGCTGATAACCACCAGAAAACTTAACATGAGCCGCTCCGGGTGGAATATCATCCGGGGTGCTGCGAACTTCGAACGCAAACGGTGGTTCAAATGACTCCTCCTGTTCAGGCGGAGTTAATTGCAAAACCGATAAGAGCGTGGTTTTCAAATCTTTTTGATCCGCCAGCACGTTATCAAATTCCTGATTGAGTGTTGCAAACAACCAGTGGGTACCATACCAGGCATTGTCCAAGGCTGCTTTTAGAACCGCTTGTTCTTCGTCACTAAAACTCTGCCTGTTTACATTGTTTTGAAATTGTGCTTTGTGTGCCGAAAATTCATTCGGCAACACAAAGGGCCCATCCTGTTCCGAGAGATATTTAATCAACCGCCAGGCTGCCTGAGGCTGCACGCTGCCCGCACTGATCGCCAGACAGCGTGCTGTGGCTCGGGTTCCTTCCGGTACCGGCAAAATCCCGATCTGCTCCCCCAGGGCATTACGGTAATCTTCCAGACGGAACAACCCATCCAGCCACATGGCAGCTTTTCCATCATAGATGAGGGACTCCAAATCTTCAGGATATTCCCCTGCCTGAGGAACCCTTACATATCCAAGCTGAACAAGGTTCAAATAGGAACTGAGGGTTTTTTCCAACGCGCCAGCTTTTTCTTCTTCATCGCTAATCATCAGATCACGATTAAGCATTGTTCCCAGTAAACGCACCATACTGCTCAAATTCACAAAGCCGTATTGTTCAACTTCCTGCCCATTACGTTTGGTCAGGTTAATCGCTTTCAACCGGAATTCTTCCCAGGTCCAATCCGGTTGTGGGTAAGCTATCCCGGCAGCATCAAAAATATCGCGGTTGTAATAGATCACCTGTAATGAAGCTGTATAAGGCAAACCGATTTGCCTTTCATCCACCTGACAACCGTCCATGATCCCCGGAAGATAACCACCCTGGTCAAAACTGCTGTCCGTTTCTGCCAGTGGTTGGATATCCAGGTAAGTATAGGCATCTGACCCGACCGGCACAACCGGCAAAGCAATTGCATCCGCCTGGGTGGCGAAACCGATCATGTTGCTTGGATCTACCGCTAAGTTCACGAACTTGACATCAATATCCGGGTTTTGAACCTCAAACTCGGCAATCAGGGCTGCATATTCCGCACGCTGTGCCTCTATGGCTGCGAAGGTGATGGTGGTTTTTTGGGTTTTATTGTCCAGGTTTTGGATAGTGTTATTGGAATTACATCCTGAGACTATAAAAACGGTTAAGATTATAATTATTGAATTTAAAATTATTAGTGATTTTGGTTTCATTTGCACTTCTTTCTGCAACATTTCCAGAAAAATTTTTCACATCAAAAGTCAAAGAGAGCGAAGCCTAATAATAATTCCATGGGTTATTTGGATTAAATAATGAACTATAAAATTTCTTTAACCTCATTTGTTTTCACAACAGCCAAAAGGTTGGCTTCCTCGAGTCGAGGATGTACAACAGTCTATTTCCTGTGCACACGGTTCAACCACTTGATTAAATAATTGGGATTTTGTCAAACCAGTCACATTTCGATTGGATATGCAAGTATGGTAACGATCTGCATACGATTGATACTCGTTAAGAACCAAATTTGGGTCTTCCCCCTGAAAAGTTCTGATTAATGCCGCACTCAGCCAATCACTGTAAGGCCGCACGATGATTGGTTGATATTCAACAAAAAAGGGATTTTGAGGAGGACGATAACTGTGTATCGCCGATTGAATAATTTCAAACCGATCGAGTGAGTATTGATTTCTCCAAACATCCAAACTCTCCTTGGAGGTGGATGCGGGTAATCCAGGTAATAAACCATAACTATGGTTTGACAGGAATTTTATCCATTCCCAGCAAGCATCTGCATTAACCGTATTTCTGGAAATATAGTAACCGAAAGGGTAAATGGTTTGATTTATTCTTTTTCCCTCATTATCTTGAGGAAACAAAAGGTAACTTACTGAAAACGGGTAATCAGTTTCACTTTCAAATCCATAAGATGATACCCACATTAATACCTGCCCATTTTGGATAGCTTCTTGATAATTTATATAATTAATTGGTTTCTCTGGTGAAAGAGAAAAATATTGGGGTAAAAAGCTCTTCGACAAATAGAGATTATTGATCCAATCCATTGCTGAAATAATTTCTGGAGAATTAAGATAAGCCTTTGGCAATGCAGAGCTTTTTTCATACCATTCGAGATCCAAATAATTAAGTAATGTACTGGAACCCGCACTAAATCCATAGGAAGAATTCATTTCAAAGTCATCATTCCCTTCAGAAGCTATTAATAACAAATCTTTAAATGACCAATCTGAAGTAGGAATTGATATTCCTTTTTCTCTCATTAAATCTAAATTGATACTAATAAATTCTGCTGAATTGCTGGCAGGTAGTCCATATATATTACGACCATCAGAGAATGAAGAAAATAAATAATCTGGATATGAAGACAGAAAATTATCGCCCTCGTTTGCAATAAGTGGGTCTAATTCTAATAAATTTTCAACAGGTAAATCATCAATCAAAGGACTAGAATAATGAAAACAATCATATTCATTACTGGCTCCCAAAATATTATTATTGTCTTTGGGAGAAATTTCCGTACTCCATAAAACAATGATCCCAGGATTCTCATTTTGAAATTCAGAAATTAATGAGTTTAAATGATCTTGGTAATTTAGTTGGGAATAGTATTTAAATCCAAAATTTATCGTGATGGAATTAGGGTTTTGCGTTGGGATAGGTGTACTTACTGTGGATAGCTCTTCCTCCGTCCCATCCACTTGATTCTCTTTCGAACTATAGGTAGTAATGACATTTCTGATAGCTAAATTTAAATCCATATTATTAACTAAAGCATTGATATATCCTTGCCTTAGAAAAAATGATTCAGATGAATATTTACTCATGACCCCACCATGGTTGAATGCATATTGTATATTTTCTGACAGCGTTGAAATATCTTCTTTTGCAAAAAAGGCACCTTCTTTGGAAGGCAACTTGTTTAAGATTAATTTCAACACATCCCACGCTAATTGAGGGTTTGATGTGTTAGCACTAATGGCAATACAATCCGAAAAAATTCCTGCCGCGATTTGGTTATCTTTTCCAACAGGAAAAGGAAGAAAAACCCTATCCTTTATTGATGGAAATAGTTCTTCATCACTAAATGCCACCCAGAGTGATGAATTTCCTGATCTATCAAATGGATTACCTGAACCTTCAGTGTTGAGGACAATATTTCCACTTTTTACCAAATCCTCGTACCAATTTAATTCTTCCAAAAATTGATTGACGTTTACTTTCCCATCATTTTTATTTAAATGAGCATAAATATAAGGAGATAATAGTGCTCCATCATCAACCATAGGGTATTTATCTTCTAGTTGAGAAACGATTAGTCGAAAAGAATCGATTGTCCAATCATATTCCGGATAATCGATTTGCTGTTTGGTGAACAATTGTGGATTGTAATAAATACCTGTTAAATAAACCCAGATTGGAATTCCATACTGATTACCATTTTCATCTGCACAAGCATTAAGCGAGTTTGGCAAAAAATCATTATTGGAAAATGTTTGATCAGATTGGATAAGCGGCTCTAAGTTTAAATAACCTTGAAAAGTTGCGGGGTTTATACCTTTTAGTAAAATGATGTCGGCTTGAGAGGCAAAGGTTCTAATAGAATTATCATCTTTGATTTCTAATTCTAGTATAGAAATTTTTGAATCAGTTTTATCTTTATTTATTGAATCTATCACTGTTTGGTAATCATATTGGTCATAATTTAAATTACCAAAAATTAAATCTTTTTTCAGGTTATCAGTCATTGGTCTTACTGGCATTTGGCATGTACTTAAAAGAATTGAAAATAATATAAACAAGACAATGAATTTAATAAAGCCTATTGATTTCAACATTATTTTTCCTTTAAGTTTAAAATTTTAATATTACCAATCCAAAAAAAATTTCTAAAATGAACCGGACCAGATCTTAAAGAATCAAATGATCCTAATGGATTAATCGTTGATTTTAAATCTGATTGAAATAACTTTCCCAAAAAATCAAAGATTAATTTGGTGTTCCAGGCTGACCCTAGTGGTATTAAACTTTGAATAATATTTAGTACAAAAAGAATACCGGTCAAAAATGGAGTGATACGAAATGCAAGAACACTGATTTCCTTGAAAGTCCTTATTTTAGGTAGTATATTACCCACTTTTTTTGATTTTTTCATGAATCCGGATCTACCAATTTCATACACGTCTGATAATTTTCGCCGGGAGTTCCGTCCATGTTAAGCATACAGGTCAGGTATGCTTCCGATTTAAATTGAACAGTTTGCAAAGGTATATCCAAATCTTCACCATATTTCAAAGCTCCAATGGTGGTTTGAAACCAAAAATAAGGTCCTGTGGTAAAGTAAGAAGTATCCCTGCTTTTCTCATCAATTGGTGTTACCTTCATTTGATCGATAATATTCCGGTACAGGGATGCCATGTCAGTCCCTACCAGCGCTTCATATTCCGGTGAATTTCGAACAGAATTTCGTAAGGGGATCCAACTGTATATGGCTGGATTCGTGGAAAAATATTTAAACCATTCCCAGCATCCTTCGGGATCTGATGAGTTTTTTGAAATAAAAAATGAAGGGAAACTGGCGAGGGAGTAATTTGGAATATATCCCGGTATCGGAACCATACCGGGCTCATATTTGAGTTCTTCGTTAAGGTAATCATCCATCGAACTCATCCAAAATACTGCTTTGCCCGATAAGATATTTTTACGCCATGTCCAATACTTATCACCCATATCAATATCCAGTTCAGGGATCACACCTTCATACTGCATTTTCAATAAAAACTCTGTGGTTTGTTTTACTTCCGGCGTATTAAATAAAAAC
Organism: Anaerolineaceae bacterium; assembly: GCA_019429225.1. GTDB lineage: Bacteria > Chloroflexota > Anaerolineae > Anaerolineales > Anaerolineaceae > UBA6170. The sequence continues at coordinate 9,595 of JAHYJK010000043.1, read as the reverse complement.
ACCGGTACTTCCCCGCTTTCGTCTATCAGCGGTGAGTTCAGGCTATCGTAGATTACTACGAGAGCCGGGGAGCCTAATCCAAAGCCATAAATTCCCTCCTGCGTAGCTGTCTGGGCATACTCCCAGAACTCGGCAAATGTCCAATCAGCCGGTGGCGGTTCCAGTCCGGTTTGTTCCAACAATACCGGGTTATAGTACGTGGCATATGCCAGTATAAAAAGCGGGATTCCCAGAATTTCTCTATTACGACGTGTTGTTTCCAGCACACCCGGCGGTAAATCAGCCGCTAACGCCATACTCTCCGCATCCCCTTCCAGCAGGGGTGTTAACGGGTAATACGCTTCGGGTTGGTTTTCACTCTGATTACCAATAAAACAATCTGCCTCTTCTGGTGCTACATTTGTATAAATATAATAGTCGGTTTGATTTTGGTTAAATTCATTTACCAGTACTTCTCTTACTTCACGATTAAGGTAGCCACCACTAGAAAATTTTACATAAACTGCTCCGGGAGGGATATCATCCGGTGTGCTGAGAACCTGGATCGCAAACTGCGGTTCAAATGGCTCCTCCGGCTCAGGCGGACTATACTGTAAAACCGTTGAGAGCATACTGTTCAGGTCGTTTTGATCCGCCAGCACATTATCAAATTCCTGATTGAGGGTTGCAAATAACCAGTGAGTTCCGTACCAGGATTTGTCCAGGGCGGTTTGCAGTACTGCCCGTTCATCTTCACTAAAACTATGCCAGTTTACATTTTTCTGAACCATTTCCTGATAAGCAGGCAGTTCATTCGGCAGCACATACGGCCCATCTTGTTCCGACAGAAACCTGATCCAACGCCAGGCTGCCTGAGGTTGCTGGCTGCCGGCACTGATCGCCACACATCGCGCTGAAGCCCGACCCCCTTCCGGTACTGGCAAGAAGCTAATCTGTTTCCCTAAGGCATTACGATAGGCATCCAATTGGAACAACCCATCCAACCACATGGCTGCTTTCCCTTCTCGGATGATGGTTTCCAGATCTCCGGGGTATTCATCTGCCTGAACTATACGCACATACCCTTGCTGGATAAGGTTTAAGTAGGAACTAAGGGTTTTTTCCAACGCACCCGCTTTTTCTTCTTCATCGCTGATCTTCAGATCACGATTAAGCATTGTTCCCAGTAAACGTACCATACTACTCAAATTCACAAAGCCGTATTGTTCAACTTCCTGACCATTGCGCCTGGTCAGGTTGATCGTGTTCAACCGGAATTCTTCCCAGGTCCAATCCGGTTGTGGGTAAGCTATCCCGGCAGCATCAAAAATATCGCGGTTGTAATAGATCACCTGTAGTGAGGCGGTATAAGGCAAACCGATTTGCCTTTCATCCACCTGGCAACCTTCCATGATCCCCGGTAAATACTGCCCTTGATCATAGTTTGTATCCGTTTCTGCCAGTGGTTGGATGTCCAGGTAGGTATAGGCATCTGACCCGACCGGCACAACCGGCAAAGCAATTGCATCCGCCTGGGTGGCGAAACCGATCATATTGCTTGGATCTACCGCTAAGTTCACGAACTTGACATCAATATCCGGGTTTTGAACCTCAAACTCGGCAATCAGGGCTGCATATTCCGCATGCTGCGCCTCTATGGCTGCGAAGGTGATGGTGGTTTTTTGGGTTTTATCGTCCAGGTTTTGGATAGTGTCATTGGAATTACATCCTGAGACTATAAAAACGGTTATGATTATAATTATTGAATTTAAAATTCTTAAAAATTTTGGTTTCATTTGCACTTCTTTCTGCAACATTTCCCATTACAAAAATAATTTATTGATAATCCATATGAAACAATTCGATTGTAGTTATTTTTGATCATCCCTCATTAAATATTGATTATTATATCGATTAAGAGTTATCAACAAAATTAATTTTCATAAACAACCTCATATGCGTTAGATCCTTAACGTTTTCTTTGAAAGTACTAATTAGAATTAATCGGTGATTGATTAAATTAGATTATTCTGAATATAGTAATGATTGGAAATCAGGATCAACCAGCTTTGCGCAACCTTTCCAAACATCCTCATTAAGAGGATCACTATTACTTTCCACACAATTCAAATATGCTTCCGATTTCCCCTGCAATTCGGTTAACGCCTGTGTTACCGGCACCCCATCGAAAACCGAAGCAAGTGTATCGGGCCACCACAAGTAAAGTGGGTAGCTGGGATACTTATCCGAATAATCGGCCAATATTTCCTGACGAGGGTGTTCCATCACTGCGCGATAAACCATTGCCAACTCCTCACCAACAATTTGTTCATATCGCTCCGATTCAAGGATGGATTGACGCAATGGTATGCCTGTTATCACTTCCGGTTTATCGGATAAGAAATTTATCCATTCCCAACAGGCAGTGGGGTTTTCAGCCTGGCGCGAAATATAAAAAGCTGTGCCGTTATTCATCGGCATAAGCGGATATCCGAATGATGGCACAGGGGCAACACCCACCTCGAAGTTTGTTGTTCCTGGTGGAAAGTATCCACCATACTCTATTCCCGCCATATTCAACCACATGGCTGCTTTGCCACTTTGTACTGCGTTAAATCGAAATTGAGTATTACCTTTATTCCAATCGATATGCTCATCTATCGTTGGAATAACACCATTATTCCCCATTTCTGCCAAATTGGAAACAATAGCATGAAATTTTGGATCATTAAAATTGATCACAGGTGAATCGGTGGTGAAATCGTAAAGTTCAATTCCTTCTGCTGCCAAAAGAATGTTGATAAACTCACGCCCATTAATGGGAACAAAACCATAAACATCTTCGGAAGCCACTGCTATTGCCGCCTGCCAAAAATCGGCCCATGTCCAGTCTAGAGCCGGGAACGGCACACCTTTCTCAATAAAAATGTCCTTGTTATAGTACAGGACTGTAGGCCTATCAGCTACCGGTAACGCATACAAATCACCATTTAATTGATTTCGCAATATTTCGGATTCCGGTAGGTCATTCAATAAATCTTGTCCCTCATCACCCGCATCAATTAACGGTTGCAAGTTATACAATTGTGAAACATAGTAATCCGCTAATCCTGTCTGATAAATAAAACATCCATAATTTTCCGCCATTAAATCGAAATTAATATATGGCAATCCGGATGATTTGAAATCCTCTAATCGGATTATGATATCGGGGTGCTCAAGCATAAAGGCTTGCGCCAGGGCTTCAATGGTTTCCTTATCAGCATGATCGCTGGAATCAACATAGTAATCGACAACAATGGTATCGCCCGACAAAGGTACAGATATTATCGGCGGCTTTGGTGTGGCAACAGCAAAAGGAGTGCTTTGCGGTGTTGGCGGTATCCCGGTAATTTGATCCATCCGGATCAATGCCAGCGCATCCGCCAGGTTAATCTCTCCTGTTTTTGCGTCATTCAGTGCTTGGCCGATCTGCTCAAACGGCAGGTTGGACGCGGTACCATACCAACCATGTTCCAGCGCATAACGTACTGCAACAGCAGTGTTCATATCCAGACTGTTCCAATATCCGCTTCCTTCGACTGCGGCTCTGTTGGCCGGTATTGCCAGCGAATTAATCCCGGGGACCCTTTGCGTGGACAGGAATTGCAGCCAGGTGAGTGCTTCGAGTGGGTGAGCCGTTCCTGCGCTGACCAGTCCGCAGGAAGCCCAGGCCTGGGTGGTTTGCTGGTTGCCTTTGATGCCTCCCTGCGGGAAAGGTGCAACCGCGATGGATTCCCCCAGCTCATTCCTGCGCTGGTCCAATGAGGAGAGGGCATCCGCCCACATGGCAGCTTGGCCGGTACTGATGTAATCCCTCACTTCTCCGGTTTCTTCCGCACTATAATCGCTGGGAATGTGGTCATTTTGTGCCAGGGAAACATACCAATCGAGAGCATTTGTCAGCTTTACAGGATCATATTCGTTCCCATTTTGACGGTTTACCGCATCGATCAGCGGGGCAAGCAACGAGGTTGGATGGTTATAATCGACAAAGCCATAGCGGGTTACTTCTCCCTCCGAGCGCTTGGTTAATGCCTGGGCAGCTTCTTGAAAATCTTCCCAACTCCATCCTGGTGTCGGGTGCTCCAGACCAATCTCGTCAAAAACAGCTCCGTTATACATCACCAACAGGGTCTGGATGCTGAGCGGAATTCCGATCAGACGCCCTTCCGCCCGGCAGCCATCCAGCGAGCCTGGCCAGTACTCGTTTGCATCAAAGTGTTGATCTGTTTCCAAAATGGGTTCAATATCCAGATAATAGTAGATATCCTGCCCCAGCGGCAGACTGATCATTACCACGTCTGCCAGGGAGGCTGCCAAAGTATGTTCCAGTGACGCACCAGAAGTCGCTTCTTCCAGTGGTACAAATTGGACGTGGATGCTGGGAGTTTGCAATTCAAATTCTTCAATCAGGGTTTCATACTGTGTTTGAAAGAATCCAGCAGCGGCGAATGTGATAGTCGTCCGTGTACTATCATCCATCGCTCCAGATTGTGGGTTACAAGCTGTTATCAACAATGACATGAATAGAATGATAGGGATTATATTTGTAATTTTTTTCGTCGTGAATAATCGGAAATACGTCATTAGAATCCCTTTCAGATTGACAGCTATTAAAAGTACTTAAATAACTGTTCCCTTTCATAAGGTTTTAATAACACTTTTTCCAAAGAGTATTTATTAGATTATCGTTTTTAGAATTTTCCTTAAGGTGAAAGATTGAAATTTGGACGGAATTATTATTGTTTTCTTATTCATAAGCACTACATGTTCTGAACAATATTTTTATAAAACAAGTGATTTCTCAAAATAGCGATATCTGAGGAACAACATAATTTGGAACATTAGTATTCCCTCGCAGACCTCCCTTCGTTCATTCATATTACCTCATTTTTTAAGGCTTTGCAAGCAAGTATTTTTCAGTATGTGGTCGTTACTTGTGAACACACATATTTCTAGAACCTGTTCATTTATGTTTTTTAAACGATTAATTGTAGTAAAACTTACATTATTGATCATGGTAAAACCGATATTATAAATATTCTTTGTTTGATTCATATCACTCACCAATAGAACAACCTTCACTGATTTCACTAATCTTTTCATTACTGGCATCAGGGGGTAAATTTATTTGCATGCAGGTAAGATAATCATCATACTGTTTCTGCGCATCAGATAGCACTGTCTTTGACGGTAAGCCTTCATAGATAGCTTTCATCGCTTCCACCCAAATCTTCTGCAGGTTTTGTACTTGAGGAGACAAAGTCGCATATGCCAACTCACGCTCTTGCATAGCCGAGAAAAGTTCTACTGCTTTGGAACCAACCAATGATTGCCATTCTCCAGAAGTAGCCACGGATTGGCGTACCGGCCAATACTTCGATGCAGCCGGCTGGGAAGATAGGAAGCTGATCCAATCCCAACAGGCTTGTGGGTCGCTGGCCTGGCTTGATATATAGTATGCTTGCCCACCCGGATTGACGCTTAAAGGCTTAGAGGTAAATGGCATAGCAACTTCCCCGGTGAGAAAATCCGTTTCTTGTCCATTGAAAAACCAACCATTAAATGTAGTGTCCCAAATCGCTACCTGACCGGTCGCGACCAGTTCTGCTACCCGGTTTGGGTCATCGAATGGGTTACGGACAACAATATTGTTGTCGACCAGACTTTTCAACCAGTTTGCGGTGGAAATTGACTTTTCCGAGTTAAATTGAAAATCAGATGTTGCGTTTTCGATACCAATCTCTTTACTTGCCAGAAGCAATCGATCAGAGATCATTGCATACCCATATACTTCCATTTCATCTGAGGATTGTGCTGGGACTGCATTAATCAAATTCAGAAATTCATCCACTGACCAATCGTTCGAGGGTAAGGCCACACCTAATTGGTTCAACAAGTCAGCATTATAGGTTAATGTAGACAATGTTTGGGTTGCTGGTAAGGCCAGCAGCTCACCATCCCGCGTATATTGATTCAGTTGTACAGGGAAAAAGTCCGCACCTAATTCCGGTTCGAGTTCCAAAAAAGCATTTAACGGCAACAGTTCACCTTCATTAAATAAGGATGGATTGGTAACATACATACTCAACCCGGAAAAACAATCATAATTCCTGGTGTAGTTCTCCAGATCAATATTCATAAAATTATTCTGGTGAATCAGTTCTATGGATATCTCCGGATGGGTTTTTTGGTATTCTTCCAGGATTGCCTGCATAGTTAGCTGGTCTATGGCATCTGAGTAAAATTTAATGGATTGGTTGTCCGAATTGGTTGAAGTTTTCTGCGGTGTGGCAATCGCAATCGCTGGAACCGGTGTTCGTGTTTCTGAAGGACTGAGAGAATTCATGCCAGCTGCCAATGCAGTTTGAAGATTGGTTTCACCCGTCATTACGCTATCGAATATTTGTTGGATCCAACTGAGACGTTCAGAATCCTCGGATTTATACCAGGCGTGTGCCAGACCAAACCGAACAGTATCTTCCACTGTCTCAGGCAATTCATTCCAAAAGCCGGAGGAATCTGCCACAGAGATGCGAGCAGGAATGTATTGATAACGATCCACCTGATCAGCAGTAACAAGCCAATGCTCTGAGAGGAATTTGAGCCATAACCAGGCTTCACGCGGATGTTGGCTACCCTGGCTAATCATGGCACAACGGACACCAAATGGCGAAGTGTTAATTGTTCCTTCGCCAAGTGGATAAGGTACAAAACTCCAAGTCGGTTCTGTCTGCTCTTGGGCAGCGATCACTTCGATAGCCTGGTTTAATGAAGCGGCCCACAACGCTGGTTTCTGGTCATCAATCAGAGTCTGTCGCTCTCCAATGGACTGGTTTTCATCATAGGCATGGATTTGTCCTGCTTTCACAGCATTTTCATAGTCCAATAATCGTTTCGACAACTCATCTTCATCAGACAGAAATGGGTCGATCTGCGCAGCCAAAACGGATGTAAAAAAGGTCTGAGAATCGAGATAGACAAAATCTTTCTGACTATCTATCACCTGCAAACCATTTACAAATTCATTCCAACCCCAACCCGGAGCTGGAGCAGTAATGTTTATCTTGTCAAACGCTGGTTTATCCACCATCATACCGGTCATATTCAGATCCAATGGTAAACCGACTATTTTACCCGTTTCGTCCCTGCAAGCGGAAAGTGATCCCATCCAAAAATCTTCCATTTCAAACTCAGGGTCATTTTCCATCAGTGGGAGTAGATCAAGGAAGAAAGTTTGGTTCTGCAATAACTCCTGGCTGGATAGATGGAAAGAGGTATCCGCAGCAGAAGCCAGGTTGAATAAATCCGCCTCACTCCACAATTCATAAAATTCGGATGGCGTTACAATCTGGACGCTGATACCAGGGTTCTCTCCCTCGAAAGCTTCAGCCAAGGGTAGATAAGTATCCCTAATAAAGCCGGGGACTGCAAAAGTGATAACGACATTTTCTTCATCACTAACCATAGAATTGATCGTTGGGGTCTGTAAGTTAGCCGGCATGGGTTGTGGAAAAACGTTTCGACCTAGGTAGATCGCCATGAATGCAATTGATACCAAGAACACTGCCCCTAAAAAAACTAGGGCACCTTTGCGAATATTCATCATCCGATTTTTTCTCCTTATTTGCTGGTTCAGCATTTTGGAAGGGATGGCTTTTAATGATGTTTGCTTTTGTGATATATAATATTGTATTGATTGATGAATTGCCTTCTCCACACTTTCTATCTCAGCCTGATATTGCTGACAAGCTGCACAAGCAGCCAGGTGATTCGTTAGTCTTTCCTTTTGATTATCTTTCAAAAGTTTATCGGCTTGCGCCCGAATATAGCGATGCGCTTGTTGGTGAGATATCTTATTCATAATTTTCTACCTCCATCTGACATAACGCACTCCGTAATCTTTCTCTGGCTGTGTTTAACCTTGAATGTACTGTTCCTTCATTGATTTCCAATATTTGGGCAATTTCTGTGACCGGTAAATTCTGGTAATAGCGTAGTATTATCGGTATTCGATGTTTTTCTCCGAGGTCTAATATTGCCTGCCAAACAGAGTCTTTCTTTTCTTGCTGTATTGTTTTTCTTTCTGGCGAAACTGGCTGCTCAATCAAACGCTTGAAAAATAAAATACGATCCTTCAACCGTTTCTGCCGCATCCGTTTTCGTAAGCGATTGCGACTTTCATTCACCACAATTGAGGTCAACCAGGTCTTCAATGCTGCTTCTCCACGGTAGCCACCCGATACCCCACAGGCGATAATAAATGCGTCTTGAATTACTTCATCTGCTTCTGCCGGGTCGTCCGTGATCAGCAATGCGATCCGATATAGACTACTCTGATAGGTTTGAACCAGTTCGTCTATGGCGGTTGAATCGCCGGAGATACATCGTTGAATTAATCTGCTTGAATCCATACTTTGTTTTCTTTTTAATTAGACGCTCGAAAATAGAAAAACCTTCATTTTTGAATTAAATTGGTAATCACTCAATTTTATTTACGGGTCACTTTGACTAATTATCATCATACACTGAATCCCCATAACACTTTGATTAACTTAAATTGACTCCTATGACATTTACGAGCCGGCAAGCACATAAGGTATCAGTTAAAAAAATCATACCTGATTCTCCTCATGCATCCAGAAAAGTAAACTTCGGACGAGTGTTGTTATACGTTTTCGCTAGAAGTTATAATAATTTTATACATTGTGGTGATTCTATTTTCTTCAATCACGTTTATGTTTCTCAATTTATGTTGTTTAAGTAACCTGATTTTTTCTCAAAGTAAGTTGAACACAATACCCAATCTCAGTCAAGAAGCGCAATTCGTGAATTCGTGATTCTATTCGTGGATGGCTCTTCAGGTTCATTTCCAACCAAAAGTGTTATAAAACCTCACCTTTATGGAACAGTTAACTGAATGCATTCAAAATCGAAATGAATGGAGTCAAATTTGATTGAACAACAGAACCAAAACATACTGAAGGACGAAGTTGAAACGCTTGATTCCAGCAGTGATGACGCCATCATTCAGGCAACCCGTGAGGATAAAACCAAATTTGTGCATCTTTACCACCGTTATGTGAAGGATGTATACCGCTATGCTTTCTCCCATCTGAATCATCCAACTGAAGCGGAGGATATCACCTCGCAAACATTTCTGATCGCTCTGCAAAACTTTGATCAGTATAGGGGTGATGGGTGTTTCGGTGCTTATCTAACCGGTATTGCCAGGCGGCTAATTGCCAGATCCTTCCGGCACTCTCAAGATGAATGGGGAAATGAAGCTGATCGCATGGTAGAAACGAAAGCCATTTCAGAGGAGCAGGTCTCTCAAAAAATGACTCTCGAACAGGTGATCAACGAGCTTACAACCATTCCGGGCAGCAGGGCAGAGGCGATCCGCTTACATTATTTTGCCGGATTACAAATGAAGGAAGTGGCCAGGGTGATGCGCAAGAGCGAGATGGCAATTCGGATGCTGGTTCATCGTGGAATTGTTGATTTGAAGAAAAGATTGGTAAATGGAAATGAACCACAGGGTGAGAAAAATGAAACAAATCATGAATAAATA
>JAHYJK010000042.1 GCA_019429225.1 Anaerolineaceae bacterium | reverse complement strand
CCGGAACATCCATTTCCAGCCGCGTTGGAAGATGCGCTGGTTGCTTATGACTGGCTTTTGCATCAGGGCTGGGATCTGGAACAGATTCTATTCGCTGGCGATTCCGCCGGTGGGGGGTTGACCCTGGCTACATTGCTGGCTTTGCGAGATATGGGCAAGCCTTTACCCGTCGGAGCGATTTTTATTTCCCCGTGGACGGATTTAACTGGCAGCGGAGAATCGATCACGCTTCTGCAAGACCTGGATGTCATGTTATCCTGGGAAAACTTACAGGAAAGTGCGCTGGATTATGCCGGGAAGGAGCCTTTAACCCACCCATGGATCTCGCCTTTGTTTGGCGATTTCAAGGGATTACCGGATAGCTTAATTCTGGTGGGTGGACAGGAAATTTTATTGGACGATTCGATGCGCCTGTCAGCCCGCATGATAGAAGATGGTGTAGAAGTAGATTTGGTTATTGAGCCATATATGGGGCATGTGTATCCGGCGACAGGACCGGCCATCCCGGAAGCACAGGGAGCGATTGAGAAGATTGGGGATTTTATTAAGAAATGTTAATCCCTGGCAATTTTTTAGAAAAAAATTAAATTAGAAGATTCCTGGCTTCCAATAAATCAGTAGAATTAAAACCTTCTTTAAACCAATTGTAGATATTCGCTAAATCTTTCCTTGCTTTTAATGAATCCCCTTGAATCAATGATAAGCGCAAAATGCTCATCGCTGCTCGTAATTCGAACGATTTAGCTTCTTGTTGAGAAGCGATCTGACATGCATTTCGTAAACAAAATTCTGCTTCTTTTGTTTTCCACATTTCAAGATGGAGGTTTTTTTTATTAGCCAGTAATAATTCCCCTTTGGTACGCCAGGCTTCTGCCTGAAACCACAATTCTCCTGTTTTTTCTCCCAATTGAATACTTTCACTAATTGCATTCAAGCCTCGGCTAATTTCCCCAACCAATAGACAGGCTTGAGCAAAGAAAACAAGAAAACCTGTGCGATTGAGGATTGTTCCAGTGGATAGGTAAGCTTGAATAGTGTATTGCATTGCTTCAATTTTTTGTTTTCTTCGACTGGTGTTATCTAATTCCAATAAATTTTTGAAAAAAATGGCGGCTAATTCAAAATTTTTAAATCCATACTGATGAGAAATTTCACTCAATAAATGGGATTGTCTTTGTAAATGATCCTTATTATCCAGTAATACCGATAACCAACATGATCTGCTGATAACATAACACAATGATAATTGATGTTCAATTGACATTGCCAGCTTTTGAGCCTTAATATCCATCTCAACAGCTTGATCCGGATAGCCTAATAACCACAAACAATTTCCCTGGTAACCTAATGCAATGGCTGCTGGAGCCATACCATAGCGTACCGTCAAAGACCGCTGTAGATTTAAATCCGGGACTTCTCCTGCTATTTCGAGAAATTTATGAGCTTCAATCAATTTTCCCTGATAGAGCGGACTTACCTGAAGAGATGACATAGCTTGTAAATCAGGATCATTATTTATTTTTGATATCTCAATAAGTCTAGCTACCAATCTATCTACTTCAGCATGTTCCGACCTTCCAAGCCGAAATGTTGCCAACAACCAGATAGCAGGATGAAGTTGGGAAACATCATCAATGTGCAAACATAACTCCTGTGCACGAGTATAAGCTTTTTCCATTTCTTCAGGTGCCCAACCCTTCAATGCCGTAAGTGGAGGACCCAGGCTAAGCTGTAAGTCAAGTTCCTTTTTATCCCGTTTATCTGATTGTGGAAGGGTTTTTAATAAAATCAACGCATGATTAAAGTGGTCAATAGCCTCTTGGTTAGCGGCCAACCGAACGGCATTCTTTCCGGTTAATGTGTAATAATCTACAGCTTTTTCAAAAATTTTGCCAATTTCAGAGTGACGTGCCAAACTATGCAGCATTTCTGGATATTGATCAAGGTGGTTTATGAAAACAATCTCTAAATGATTAAACACCAAACCATGTAGTCTAAATTTCTCATGATCCAGTAAATGATTGTATAGATATATTTGGAATAAACCATGTCTGAATTGATAATAAGTAAAAGGCTGATTTCCAATTTGCTTTACGCCTTGATATGATACCAACCGATGACGTTTGCAAATTATTTGGTCAACAAAATTAATAATTTCATTTTCCGATTTTCCGAGTACTCTGGCAAGTATCTCAACAATGAAAACCTCTCCCTGAACACTGGCACATTCCAATAATAATTGACATTCTTTTGGTAACAACCCGATACGTCTCGCAATTACTGCTTCAACCCTGGCAGGAAGCATTTGCCAATTTAAGTGTCTACTTTCCACCCATTTTCCGAGGTAATTTCTAATAATTTCCTTCCGAATTTGCATTTCTCTTAATAATTCAATCGTAAATAAAGGGTGACCAGAGGTATGATGGTAAAGCATTTTATAAAAACCAGGACTAAAATCATTTGGTTCACTTTCCAAAAGAGCATTAGAAAATTCTTCACCATCACAGTTCATTAAATCTATAAGAATCTCACCAAATTGTGTTTGAAATTCTTGTAAAATTCCTACCAGAGGGTGATTATAATTTTCTTCCTTGAGGTTTATTTCTTCAGAGCGAAATGCGCCAAGTAAAAATATCTTCTTTCCAGAAAGGTTTCTACCTAAATGAAATAGCATACTGATAGAGCCTGGGTCAATCCACTGAAGATCATCTAACACGAGAATAATAGGATGGTTTTTTGAAATCATACTCAATACTTGTGTAAATTGATCATTCAAGGCATCAAGCTGGATCTTACCCTTAGGTTTGTTCTTATGCAGAGTAGACAAAGATTGCAATTGATCAAAATTGATACCTTTATGTTTCTCCAACAGTGAAAATTGATTGTATTCATGAAAAAAACGATTGATCAAATCAAAGCCATTATCAACCATAACCCCAACAGTATCAGCAAGTAAATACCATAAGCGATCCAAATGCTCATGGCTTATGATGGTTCCTGTCATCAATGATTCCAGATCTCCAACCAACATGCGTATTATATTAATAAATGGGAAATATGGATCTCCCTGTCCTGTGTAAGCATTACATTGACCCCAAAGCACAAGTGAATCAGGATATGAAATTAAAGTCTGGTTAGCAAATTCCTTTAGCAAAAAGGTTTTACCAATTCCAGGTTCACCTGTTATGAAAGCAGTTCTGCCATGATTTGTGAGGACGTCATTCAACCAGATGTTAAGTTGGGCAAGTTCTTTATCTCGTGCAACAAATGTGCTTTTTTCCATGCCTTGGTGAATTACACCACTGATATATTCAGGAACTGGTCCGGGATCCACCTTCTCAATATCAATTTGACCTTGTGCGAAAGAACCATCAATAGATTCCAATTTGGTGAGATCATTCTGGATTTTCTGAACTAACCGAAACGTTTCTGGTGCTGGTTTGATGCCCAGATCTTCCTGAAGACGCATTTGACAGGATTCAAATATTGCTAATGCTGCTCCACGCCGTCCAAGCTTAGCTAAAATTTGCATGTTCAAGCGATAAGCTTCTTCCTCCCAAGGGTCGATCTCAATCCATTGGTTGCAGGTGTCCAATGCTTTAGAAAAATCACCTTGATGATCATAGACTTTGGAAAGAGTATGTAAAGCCTGAATATATTCTTGACGATACTTTTCACGTGATCTTAAAATCCATGATTCAAATTCATGGATATCAAGTGAAAACCCTTCCATAAATGAACCTTTATACAGAGATACTGCTAATTCAATTTGTGAAATATTCGTTTTACTGATTGACTGGTTTTTTTTATGGTTAAAGTCTGTAATAAGATCATGAAAATAATTAACATCAACAAAGACTTTCGCCTGTGTATTAAATTGAATCATTGACTTCGACATTAATAAAAGTGGGGGTTCTTCTTTCGTATCCTTGATTACAAAGCGCAGGTTGGAAAGTGAATTTCGCAAGTTACGTTGGGCTGCTTCCTCAGGATAATTTGGCCAAAATAATTCTGCTAAGAATTCTCGTGTCCAGGGTCGACTATGTTCAACTGATAAAAAGGCGAGAAGTGCGCGAACTTTATCTGATCGAAAACCAACCAGCATTTGACCTTCCATCTCTAAACGGATAGGCCCTAGGAGGTTGATCTGTAAATTTCGCATAAAAACCGAACCTTTTAGGAAAAAAGGTTGATATAAATTTATTATACAAAATCTAAATATTTTTTCAATTCTTTTGAAAAAATTTCATCTCTCCATGTTTTCGGTACGCGATTTTGGTAAAAATTAACCAGATTCAATCTTTGAATCATCCATTTGAAAAGGAGTAGAAAATGAAAAAATTATTGTATTCTATGTCAATCTTGTTGGTATTGGCACTCAGCCTCTTACCAAACACCAGTAATGTTTTGGCAGAAGACAATCGCATTGATGTTGATGCATTGGAAGTTCCATTTTGTAATGAAGTGTACATTTGTGACCCAGGTGTGATGACTTTTCCAGGCAATAATATCCACATCCGGGGAATGGTTCAATATTATATGGTGACTGGTGCATCTGATGACCGCATGACAGGTATTAATCGATTGACTGCAAATATGAACTGGGATAGCAACATGACTGGTCCTGGTTGGGGAACCTTCCACAATCAATCCACGATTTACAATGGCTATTGGGAAGGCACTTATTCTGCAATAATGTATGAAGGAGGCCATTATATTAGCCGTATCCAGGGTAAAGGATATGGAGCATTTGATGGCTTAATCATTACAGCGGTAGAAAACGATGGACATTTCGTCGGAACGATCATTGAAGCACCATAAATGAATAATGAGTGAATTGGCAATGTTCTTGAATTCCATTCACCGGAATATTGCCATTTCATTATGTGGTAATAAAAAATTACTTATGTGGGGAGGGTGATAATATGATTACAGGAGAACAACTACTAGAGGTTTTCTCAGCATATAACCAGATGATCTGGCCTTTCCAAATTGTTGCTTATGTCCTGGGTTTTTTGGCAATAATATTTGGGTTTAAAAAGAGTCTTCTTGCCACAAGAATAACGACAGCTGTTCTTGCATTTTTCTGGCTGTGGGTATCAATCCTATTTTGGTATCCAAGTGCCCAACAGGGTTTCTCTCCCGGTTATATATTTTCTGTTGTATTTTTGGTACAGGGAATATTATTTTCTTACTTCCTTGTAAAACCCAAATTACGGTTTGGTACCTATTCTGTCTCGTATACTTGGATAGGGCTGATATGCATTTTTTATGCGATGTTTGGCTATTTTCTTTTTGGGATTTTGATTGATCATATTTATCCCAAAACCCCTCCATTTGGATTGACTCCCTGCCCATTGATCATTTTTACTTTCGGTATATTGATGTTAAGTAGCCAAAAAATTCCTAAAATTTTATTGGTTATCCCATTTCTATACAGTCTGTCAGGAATATTATGGGTTACAATTGGGATCTGGGAAGACATTGGATTGATTCTTGCCAGTTTTATCTGCGTTTTCCTTATCTTGAAACGAGACAAAAATTTGACGAATCCATCTCTATTAACCCCATTGGATCATAGTGAAAAAAAATGGAGTCTCGATATATCAGAAAATAGCAAAAGCTAATGCTAGAGATTTCTACCGATTTTAAACCGGTTCATCTGTAACTGTCAAAAGATAAAAACTTTGATATTCGAGTGTTGTTGAATCAGTCCAGCAATAATACCGCTCTCGCGTTTGATTCCACCTGTTCCACATTCCTACAACCCGGAATGACAGAGGTGACCGCTGGATGACGTAAACACCATGCCAATGCCCATTGCGCCATGTCCACACCTTCCGGTACTTCTGTGGCCTTGATCTGTTCCACTTCCAGTAGTTGTTGACGAATCGATTGCGGGTCACGCAGGGAGCGCACATCATCCGGGTTGGTGAATTGGGTATCTGGTTGATACTTTCCACTCAGGAAACCCGAAGCCAGAGGCACTCTGGTTAACACACCGATATCCTCTTTTTGACAGGTTGGGAAGATATCCTGTTCCGGTTCGCGGCTGAGGCGGTTGTAGACAACCTGCAATGCGGAAATCCCATAGCCACTCATTTTCTGGATCTGGAGTGGGGGATTGGCAGTCGTGATGGACAATCCCACTGCACGAATTTTGCCGGCTTCCACCTGCCGGGCTAACATTTCCCACAGATCAGGGTTATCAAAGACCTCATCCGATCCGGAATGGAATTGATACAGGTCGATGTAATCGGTTTTCAAGGCACGCAACGAATCCTCCAGTTGTAACTGCACGCTGGCTGGATCAAAATGAGTGGTGCGTTCAAAATTGGCATGGAATTTATGTCCAAATTTGCTGGCAACGATCCAGTTTTGACGTTGACCTTTGATTGCATTTCCCACCAATTCTTCTGAGGTGTGGTCACCATAACATTCAGCAGTGTCGATCAGATTGATGCCTAATTCCCCGGCACGCTGGATCATGAGATCAACCTCACCTTGCTCATAAACTTTTCCCCATTCGCCACCCAATTGCCAGGTGCCAACACCGACAACAGATACATTTAATTCGGTTTTACCCAATCTACGATAGTACATAGTAACATCCTTTCCATATGGAATGCTTTAATTGTACACATTATTGACAAGCTTTTCACCTAAGATGGAAGATCATCCAAGGTTAACCAATCGGTCTCCGGATACAGGCGGGCAATTTGTGGTGTGTAACGCGGATGGGTGCGCATGATTCTGTGCGGATCACCCTGGCTGACAATCTGTCCATCTTCCAAAATCAGAATGCGGGATGCAAAGGATGCAGCAAATTCAACCTCATGCGTGACCAATAAGATGGTTTTGCCATTCTGATTCCATTCCAGCAAGAGTTCCAACAAAGCATTTTTGGTTAGCTGGTCTAATCCACGTGTCGGTTCATCCAGAATAATGATCTCCGGTTGAGTTATCACCACTGCACCCAGGGCAACGCGTTGTTTCTCGCCCGTGCTCAAATCGCGTGGATAGGCATTTGCTTTGCTTTGAATATTCAACTGAGTAAGTAAATGCTCAATTCTCTCAGGCTGGATGGGGATATGATGATTGGCCAGGGTGGTTTCCAGCTCGTTTTGAACCGTCTCGGAAAAAAGCAAGGCATTCGGATCCTGTGGCAGGTATCCGATATTTTGGCTCAACCCAGCGGTGTGCTGGAATTCAATCTTTTTTCCTTTAAAAAGGATCTCACCCTGGTTGGGAGCAATCAAACCCAGCAGTGTTCGCAACAACGTGGATTTACCGGCTCCATTGGGACCCATTAACACCAATCGCTCCTGGGCGTGCAAACTGAAATTAATGTCTTTCAGCACCTCACGTTTCCCCAGGTTCACATGCACGTGTTGCACCTCCATAAGCGGTGTTGTGGCTATTTCAAATTGGGCTTTGTCATTTGGTGTAAATTTCTCATCCCTAATAAATTTTCGAGCCTGCTCTACATCCAATGGAACGGGGAACCAACCTCGTTTTTCTGCCAGTTGCACAATGGGTGGTTTGAGTGCGCATTTCTGAATGACCGTCTGAGGTAATCCCACTTCACGTAATTGGCCATCCGGGGAAAGGATCGCCAGCATATCGGCATATGCCAGAACACGGTCGAGACGCTGTTCGGACATGACGATTGTTAACCCTAAATCCTGCTGTAATTGTTTCAGCAGGATCAGTACTTCTTCCGCAGCCAATGGATCTAGCTGCGAGGTAGGCTCATCCAGCACCAGGATTTTTGGTTCCAGCACCAGCGCAGCGGCAATGGCGATCCGCTGGGTTTCACCACCAGAAAGCGAATCGACTCTTCGTTTTATGAGATGTTCGAGGCTCAACTTGTGCAGGATCTGCTGGACACGCACCTGCATTTCTGACCGGGGAATGGCAGCCTGTTCCATGGAGAAGGCAATTTCATCCTCCACGATATCAACCACAAATTGATTTTCAACTTCCTGGAAGACAAAGCCAACCTTTCTACTCATCACCTGTGGTCCCGATACAATTGGATCCAACCCGGTCACGCTAATCTGCCCCCCCAGCGTCCCTCCGGTGAAATGGGGTACCAGACCGTTTATCAGTCGCAGCAATGTGGACTTACCGGACCCAGACTCTCCAATGACCAGACAGAATTTTCCGGAGGGAATCTGCAACTCATTAATCTGCAAGGCATCCTTTTCAGCACCGGGATAGCGATAAGCCAGATTGTCAATCCTGATCATGCTTTACCTCCCCCATGAGAAAGATGGGTGCCAGCAAGGTTAATGTCAACAGACCGTGTAAAATGGAAAATTCTGGTAGATGAGCAGTGGGATATGGCTCATATGCCAGGCTCTGATACCCCGGTATGTTCATTATGAAGGCCATTGTTAGAAGAAGAGCAAAGATACTTATCCAGGTTGAAATCTGTGTCCATGGTTCTAGCGCATAGGTGCTTTTATTAACTCTTTTCCCGCTGATAAAAAATAAAACAAGTAACAAGAGCAGTCCTAACAGTATTATCAACACACCCGAAATAGGTAGGTTGGTGGATAAATCCAATATCCAGCCCAGTATGATGAATATTAAACCCAACGGAAGCAAAGCTTTTTCAAACCAGGGGATTTTACGTTCCGATTGAGCAGTAAACCCTCTGGCGGTCATCGCTTCAGCAATCTGCATGGCTCGTTCCAATCCACCGATCAAAAGGGGAATGATCAGTGGCAGCCAATCACGGAGCTTTTTGAGTTGCTGGCCACGGATTGCCTGGGCTTCGCGAATGGATTGAAATTGTTTTTGAGAGGCAGGAATGAAAGTCAGCGCGATGGTGGTGACAACCGCCACCGGGTGAAAGGCCTGCGGAATCAATCGTACCAGAGAATGAACAGAGACCACCTGGTTGAGGATCATGAATAATGTGAACATTCCGATTAAAATCAATCCGTTGGTTAACCCATAGACCAAAGCTTCCAATGTATAGTTGCCACCCAGCAATGGGATATTGGTGGGCAGACTGAAGAGAATTGTTTTTCCAAAGCGTGAGATAAACATATTCAAAATTGTTGAGAGCGCCAGCACGGAGAGTCCGAATCGCAGCGTTATACCCAGAATTTTTCTGGAAGGAGGAGTGATCCAGATCTGGAAGAGGATCAGGATCAGATCGACCAGCAGGATTATCAGCGGGTTTCTGGTGGTAGTCAGTACGACCAAACCAGAGATTAACCATGCCAGCCAGGCGTAGGTGTGCACATTCATTGGTTTAGTTACCTTCACCCAGCTGGACAAAATAAAAACGCTTTTGAAAACGCCGCAATACTTTAATGGTTGCTTTCCCAAAAAACAGGATCAATAATAGGTTGCCGATGGCGCGGGTTGTATCCCAGATGAGTGATGTAGCCAGATAAAACACTCCGTAATTTCGCATAGACACTAATAAATTAGATCCAGGAGTAAATTGTTGATTACTGGGACCTGATAGGAAAGGCCAAAACCATAAATTGGTGATAGCACCATACAAATATCCCCAAAGAAATCCAAAAATCAGCAGTATGATCCACTCGGCAGGTTTGTTCTCCTGTCGGGTGAGCAATACCAGTCTTCTGGCAAGGGCTGCGGATAGCCCAACCCATCCGGCTGTCAACATTTGATTAGGTAGCCAGGGACCGACACCACCGGTGATTAAAGCGGAGACCAGCATGGTCAGTGATCCCATCAGGAAACCCATTCTGCCACCAAAAACGTATCCGGTGATCAGAATTAAAAAGAAGACCGGGCTGAATCCTCCCAGTACTGGCAGGGTCAGGTCAATGAAGCGCAGGGTGGAATTAATGGCGATCAGGATTCCCAGCAAAGCGATCAGTTTGGTATTGAGTCGATATTGCTGAATTTCGTAAATCAGGACGATCGAACATAAAGCCAGAATCATTGCCATCATGATGGGTAATTCGTTCTGGCGATTCGAGCTCAATATCCCCTGATTGGAAGTCTCCAGCAGGGGATATATATAAGCGAAAATACCCAACCCGGTGGTTAAGAAATAAATTAACCCGGTCAGTAATTTTTCTTTCAAACTTTTCGTTTTTCCCGTAGCACTAAAACCAGAACAGCAATCAGACCCAACACAATAATGCCAAAAACCAGGTATTGGGATAAATTACTTTCTGCAACAGGCTCAGTCTCAGTTGGTTCTGAAGTTACTTCTTCTGTATCTCCCGCGTTTTCAACCAGTGGAAGCAGGACTGAACTGGTGGTTTGTTGATCTTCTTTGACCATAGCCGGTAAAAAGAGTTGTGGATTCTCTCCGCAAATATTATCATAGCTGACCAAAGTGGGAGGTTCTTCCCCCCAGCTCCAACCATCCACCGAACCAGCAGTGACCTCATGTGTATTCGCTCCGACCATAGAATAAGCCCATTCTTCACCCTGCGGGTCTAAGTGCCAGTAGGACCAGTAATTGGGCATGCCACAGAAACAATTATCACTTTCACAACCCTGACCTTCAATGCCACACACAGCATTTCCCATGGCGGGATCAAATACAGTTTCTAATACCAGCCCAGAGCTTTCTAAAAACTCGAAACCACTGATGGATTCACCGGAAAACTCCACACAACGCAGAATGGTGTTGCCATCCGGCAAGGTAACTGCCAGACCAGCCTTGTTTATAGTTTCAACCTGTGGAGTAAGCGGCTCAACCAATGGGCCTTGAGAAAACCCAAGTAGTGCTTCTACGGTGGAATATACATTAATAAAACCTACACCAATACTTCCATCTTCCTGGATGGCTGAATGCAGTGCATCTCTGGGAGAATTGTTATCCACACGCCAATTGACTAAATCTTCACCTGCACTTACTAAAGCCAGGGTGATCCAGCCGGTGGTATCTACATTGATCATGGACGAATCCCACATCGGTCTCCAGGCAGCATTCTCTAATTGAGTATCTTTGAAGTATTGTAAGGCTGCTTGAATAACATCATGCTCCTGATCCACCTGACCACTGGCGAGTAATGCTACCACCACCAATGCAGTCGTGTCCGGGTCAGAGCCAAATCCATTATCCCAGGTGCCATCCTGCAATTGTTTTACCAATAGATAATCTACTGCAACCGCGGGAATCGGATCGCCATGCGCAGCCAATCCGAGAATCGCCAAGGCCTGGCTAAGATCGGTTGCCAATCCCGAATTCCAATCTTTGGCAGCCTCTGTACTGAAACTACCATCTTCCTGTAATGTATCCAAAATAAATGCTGGTAAATCCTCAGGAGCGGATTGGGAGAACGATAAAGCTGCTAAGATCAAACCAGCATTGCCAGGAAATAATAATTGATTATCATCATAAATGTACCCCTGATAGGTATCCAGAAGATAATCAATGGGGGTGAGTCCCTCAGAACTGACAAATTGCTGCGGATCGATGCCGATCGCATGAAAAGCAATTAATGCGCGAGCAGTGGTACCAGGATCGGAAACCTCGCTCAGCCCAGGAAAGCCACCATCGGTTTGTTGTTGACTTTTCAGATACTCAATGGTGTTGGAAAATTCGATGCCAGGAATTGTTTGCGCCTGAACAATACCAGCAGGAACAAGTCCGGTCATGATGACCACTAACAATAAAAAAGACAGAAATTTGGTGAAATGTTGCATATGGATTTTCTCCTCGGAAAATGATTTGAATGCAAAAACGGAACCAGCCTTTCATGTTTCACGGAAAGGCTGGTTGAATTAAAAAACCGCCAAATGGCGGAAAGTAAACCCTTTTTGAGAGTCAACTTCCCTTTCCGCGAAGGAATGATCGAACCGAATTAAGGCAGGTATTCGGGCTTGTTCCTGTGAACTTACCGTTGCGGGACAGCGCTGGACTTTCACCAGCTTCCCCATTTGAGCACCGCGCATCCGGGCGTGAGGTGCACCTTAACCGTTATTGAATTGAGATGATTGTATCCCACAGGCACATCCGTGTCAATTGATTGCATGTCTCGAATAAAACAGCTATTATTATTGAATAGGGATTCTTCGGATTCAAACGAATTGGTCAATTTTCTGGTAACATGCAGCTATAATTGGGGTAATTAACCGAGGTATGATGCACTCACACTTTCAAAAATCAATTGTATTACCTGATCTGACAGATAAACAACATCTCGACAACATTGGCCTGCTGAGTCCATCGCAGGGAAAAATTATCTCTTTCGATCAAGCAGAGAAAAGCTCTTTATTAGCAGAGATTCACGCAAGAGGGTTAAATTGTGTCTGGATCAACCTGGATGCTGATGACCACGCCTCAGGACGTTTTTGGTTGAAATTCGTGGCAGCTTTGCGAAAATTCCAACCTGATATTGGCAAGCAACTCCTCGGCAGTTTACTCGATCACCATTCGCAACCATTTAATCCCGCGCTGGCTTCACTTTCCCTTGAACTCGACCAGCAAGAAATTTTGATTGTTATAGAAAATACCCAATTTTTGAATCGCCAGACCTGGTGGAAATTTGCTCAAGAATGGCTAAACCAAAACTTTGAAATGAAATGGATGGGTATTCAGACTAATGATCAGGTTCCATCGAATTCCGAGAAAGATATGCTCGCTGACGTGAATTCGGATCAGTTTGAAAACATGTCCACACGACTGATGGAAGAGCAAGAATGGTTGGAATATCTACGACTCCTGTTATCTAAGAAAGAATTTGAATTGGCAGGAGAATTATTGGAAGAGCGTGGTGAAACCTGGCTGAAGAATGGATTTGATCCTATGGAGTTCTTGTTCTGGCTCAGGGAAATCCCCAGTGTTCTATTAAACGCCCGACCGGTATTGTGCTGGTTAGGAGCAAAAGCCTGTCATGCATTAGAATTACCATTTTTAGTAAATTACTATTCAAACGCTGCCGAACATTCGCTCAGCTCACTAACACGCTTCAGCAGAAATCCTGATGAGTGGTTGAAAATTGAAATCAATGAGAGCGGGGTAACGGTTGGAGACTTGTTCGAAAAAATTAAACAGCTGAAGTAGTTATGTCGAAGGAATTTATGTTCAACACCCTGGAAGAATTAATAAAAGATTATCAAATTCGCCCAGCCAGAATGGATGATGCACAGGCAGTGGCGGATCTTTTCAACCGCTGCTCACAGGAAATTATCCATAAAGATGAATTTGAAGCTGGAGAACTTACTGCAGGTTGGGAAACAGGTTCATTGGAAATGGAAAAAGATACCATTATGGTGTGGGATCGGGAATCGCTGATCGCATATGCGGACGTATGGGGTGTGCTTCCTCCGTATGTGCGCGTGAACACCTGGGTTCGGGTTCATCCGGCGTATAAAAATCGCGGGATTGGTTGGGTGCTCAATCATTGGGTGGAAGAACGAGCCAGAGAATACATGCAAAAAGCTGAAGTGGACTTGCAAACTTTTACCGTGAATTATATGAATATCAATGATCACGCATCCATCCAGCTGCTGACTGATCTAGGAGCGAAACCTGTCCGCTACAGTTTTGTGATGGAAGGTGAATTACCTGTGGAAATTTCTGTTCCTGTTCTGCATAAGAATATAACGATTAGAAAGATTGACCCTGCAGAATATAAAAAGGTCTACAATTTAAAGGAAGAAGCATTCAAAGACCACTGGGGACATATCGGAACGACTGACGAAGAAGGATTAAAAGAGTTTGTGAGTGAACATTTACAGGATCCCAATTATGATCCGGATTTGTGGTTTGCAGCAGAAGCCGGTGGGGAAATGCTTGGAATGATCTTTGGCAGTAAATCAACCCCTTTTGGCTCAGACTATGGCTGGGTATCGATTCTGGGGGTAAAACGTGAATGGCGGCATAAAAGAATTGGCAAAGCATTATTATTGCATTTCTTCCAGAAAATTAAAGAAAAAGGTAGCACTAAGGTTGGATTGAGTGTCGATTCGGATAGCCTTACCGGGGCAACCCAGTTGTATGAGTCCGTCGGTTTGCGCGTGATTGAACAATACGTGCGCATGGAGAAAATTCTTCGAGAGGGTATAGATCTGCGGGTACGTGATCTGGACCAGCCATGAAGCGTTTTGGCCGAAAAGCTTTGATAGAATAAAGTTATGCAACGTTATCGAATTCCAGCAAAAAAAACCAGAACTGAGATCATGGTGGTTAATTCGCGTTTCATCGCTACGGCTGCACCTGTATTCAGTGTAGAAGAAGCCAGAGAATTCATTCATGCAGTGAAGCAGGAATTTTCGGATGCGAGCCATAATGTGCCGGCTTTTCTGGTGGGATTTGGCCAGTCGGTAACCGCCCACTGTAGCGATGATGGCGAACCATCCGGAACAGCCGGTCGTCCCGCTCTGGCGGTGCTACAGGGCAGTGGGTTAGGGGATGTTGCGGTAGTGGTAACACGCTATTTTGGAGGCACAAAACTGGGAACCGGGGGATTGGTACGGGCTTATACCGATGCTGTAAAAGCTATAATAGAAATTCTACCGCTGGCTGAGAAAGTGCCCACGCACACTGTAATGTTGGTGATCCCATACGCACTCTATGAACAGGTGAAATTAAAGATCCTTGAATTCAAAGGCAAGGTTCTGGATGAAGATTTCGGGGGTGACATAACCATGAGCATCCAATTCCAGGTGGAACAATTCGAGCCTTTTAATGTAAAGTTGATCGAATTATCCAGGGGAAAAATAAAAGCTGAGATTGTAGAAACCAATCCAGAAACGATAATGCCGATTATAAATAGAAGTTAGAAAATTCTAACGGAATTGTAGATTGAAATATTAAGAATTAAGTCATAATAAATGTATAACTTTATACAATTGATAATAATAATTGAATTCATTGATTTTTTTGCTATACTAATAGATATTGTTGATTGAATTATTCAATTGATAATTGATCTGAGGAGGGACGATTGAATGCATTGCTGAAAAGGGCTATGCCGTACCTACTTATTGGTATTTTGTTTTTATCCATCATCACCGAAGTCGTTGCCCAATCACAGCCAGACGTGCGCATCAACACCATATCCACGATTGAATTGCCAGATTCTGTCAATTTGAAAGTTTATTTTAATCTATTTGACAAATCATCTGGTCGGGCAATTACGGATATCACCCCGGAAACAGCCCAAATCACCTTATTAAATACCGGATTGACTACCGGAGGGGTGATCAAGCAACCGGATATCCCCATTTATATCACCATGGTACTGGATGCCAGCGGGAGTATGTCCGGTGCGCAGGCGCAACTCAAAGATGCAGCCAAACTGGCATTAACTAACGTACCCAATGATGCCTTTTTCTCGGTGGTTCAATTCGATGAAGAAATCGTGCTTTTACAGGATTTTACCGAGAATCAATCAGCCATCAGCTTTGCCATTGATCAGTTGAAGGTGACGGGAAGAGGGACCTGCCTGTATGATGCTGCTTATACCGCAGTGGAAGCCATGGAGAAAGCCCCGGTGGGTAGACGCGCGGTTATTTTATTTACCGATGGGAAAGATGAAACCAGAGAAGGAAAAGTGTGCAGCCAGCATACCTACCGCGAACTGGTGGATAAAGCCATGAAAGCCCAGGTACCCATCCACACGATTGGATTATCGGTATCAGCAGGTAATATTAATTCTGTTGAGCTGGAAAATATGGCGGCCAGCACCGGCGGATTTTCGGCTATCGGAAACGAGAGCCAGCTGAAGAATTCCTTTGAACAAATAATGCTCGGGTTGAAAGCCCAATGGATGGTGGAATCCAGTGTCTATCCCCGGCAGGGTGATAATAACGCTGTTTTAACCATGAATTTAAAAGATGTAGGAGAAACCAGCACAGCATTTATCGTAACATCCAGTAAAGAATACCCAGGCCCCCCCAGCCCGGTTTCAGCCAAGCTGGATGGATTTGCGTTACGACCTGAAACAATGACCTATGATGTTCAGATCTCGTTGACCTCACCAGAGATGGTTAATTATTTGCGCGTAGCTATCTGGGAAAAAGAAGGTGGATCAAAAATAACTGAATTTGTCTTTGAAAATCTGGCAAGTTTCAATACGCTCAATATCCCCACCAATGCATTAACTGCTGGTCGCGATTACGAAATGCGTGTTGTCGCAACCGACAAAGAAAACAATTTCCCCTTTGCGATTGTTAAAGATGATCAAGGAAAAGCATACACTGAATTGGTCCATGAATTCAAATTTGACCCATCTGGTGTATTACCAAAGTTGAGTATTCAATCGGTGATTCAGGACAACAATGATCTGGTAATCCAAATAGCCACTACCAATCCGCTTCTGGTAAAAGGATATGATGGTTGGTTAATTGATGAAGAAACCAACACAGTCGTTCCCAATTCTACCTTCAACAGCGATTTGCTACCAAATGGAAGTGGTTCGATCACCATTCCGATGGTGGAAGCCAAAGTTCCATCAGGAAAATACACTATTCTGGTGAGAGCGCTGGGGGAAGGAACCAGTGTGTTTGCAACCCAGCAATACAATGGTGTGGTGTACCAGGCCAAAAAGGTATCAATATTTGAACGGATTTTCACAGCCTTAAAGGCGTCGCCAATTTTCTTCTACATCATTCTTGGGATTATCCTGGTCGTAATTGCCTTCCTGATGATCTATAACTGGCGAGAGAAATCTCTTTCTGGCACACCGGTGATGCAGGGTCGATTAGGTGGGCAAATGAAGACTAAACGAGGGAAAAAAGAACCTTCCCCGTTTGCAGATCACGAACCCATACCTGGAGCCTCAGTCGCACGACCTGTTCAACCTCCCCCAGCAAAGAAACCTGCTCCGCAAGCTTATGATTTACCTGTGATGCCTTCGCAGGTAGTTAAACCAACACCAGCCAGTATCTCACCAGATCAACTGGATCGTACTATTGTTGGAGCACCACCCATGGGAGATGCTACGCTGGTATCACCCGCCATCAAGTTACCATCACTATCTTTAGTAAATGTACCTCCAGGCATATTATCACCTGGGCAAAAAATCAGTTTGCAGCAATTACCTTTTACGATTGGACGAGTAGGTGCCATGCTAACCGTGAGTGATCCCAGTGTTTCCCGCTTACATGCACAAATCACGATGGATTCACAAAGCAGGCGATACCTGATCACGGATTTGAATAGTAGCAATGGCACCCGGGTGAATGGAACACCCTTAACCCCTGGTCAACCGACCTTTTTGAATCATGGCAGTCGTATTCAAATTGGTCCAAATGTAGAAATCATTTTTGAAAATTTATAGATTGGAAAGTGAAAAATGGCTGATAAAACAATACTTGATATCCAGGCAATCGATGGTCTTCGTAAGAAATTTCAGAATGAAGGGGAAGAGCTGGCTGAACTTACCGCCAGAACTCGACAAAAAGTGCACAATTTACAAAAAGATTGGATTGGTCTGGGATCAGACGCGTTTTTCGATGAAATGGAAATGGTGGTACTACCTGCAATGAAGAGACTTTACGAAGCCATGATGCGTTCTTCAGAGATTCTGGGTGATATCAAGAAAATCTACCGTAATGCTGAGGATCAAAGTGCCCGTTACTTCAAAGGAGATTTTCAAAACGTAAATCTCGGGTCAACAGACTTTGGTGCCGGTCAATTTGGAGCAGCAGGAGGTTCTGGCGTGAATTTAGGCCAGACCGATTTTGGCGCCAGTCAATTTGGTGGAACAGGTAGTGCCCAGTCAGGTGCCGGATTGGGAGAAACTGATTTCGGCGCCAGCCAATTTGGTGGTGCTGGGGGTAGTGCAGGCAGCCCCGGTCTTGGGCAAACAGACTTTGGTGCCAGTCAATTCGGGTCATCCGGAGGAACTGAAAGTGGTACCGGACTGGGTGAAACCGATTTTGGTTCCAGTCAATTTGGAGCACAGCAAGGTGGAGACGCTGGCGTTGCTCAAACCTCACAGGAAACAGTACAAGCACAGGAGGTAAAAATGGATTCCTCGGTAGGTGCTGGTAGTGGCGGCGGTGGAGGAGGTTCTGGCGGTGGCGATAGTTCCGGGTTGCAGGGAGACCTGAATGAAATGGGCACCGGATTGGGCGGTTCACAATCCTCCTCAGGTTCTGCAGGCGGTGGAGGTGGAACTTCCGTAGGTGGTTCCGGAGCACCGATGTCTGATCATGTTTATCAAAGTGCTGGTTCATCATCTCCTGGTGGAGGTGGTTCATCTGGACCATCCGGTGCACCAGCTCCCAGCAGCAGTCCGCCACCACCTTCTGAGGGTGGTGAGGGCATCTCAACGGCTGGAACAGCTGGTGTGGTAGGTGGTGTTGGCGCTGCAGCGGCAGCAGCCAAAAAAGTTGTCAAAGACAAAGATAACAAATAGCAATCATCGCTGTTTTCAATACACCCAAACAGGAGGTATCCAGAAAAAGAGTTTTTTCAATCCCAATCCCAATAATCATGTTGTTTATAAATCTGAACTAAGTGAAATACAACAAACAATTAATTGTCAATTTAGAAAGGATTAAAAATGGCCGATAGAACTGAACTTAATGGCGAACAATTGGCACAAATGATGAAGAAATTTCAGAGTGAAGCGGATGAATTAAACCAACTGCTTAGCCAAACCCGGAATAAAATTGGTACTTTAAGAAGTAGTGGCTGGGTTGGCCGTGGATCAGACCAATTCTACAATGAAATGGAATCGCTGGTGTTGCCTGCTGTACAACGGTTAGTTGCTGCGCTTAATGCTGCATCCAACCAGGTGAATGCGATCTTGAAAATTTATGATGATGCGCAAAATCAAGCGCAATCATTGTATAAAGGAGAATAACAATGGCCGACAAGATTAAACTAAATTATCCACAGATGGAAGAAATGGCGCAGCACATGAAGGCTGTTTCACAACGATTGCTGCAGACCACCCGTCTGGCACGTTCCGTTGCCCAGGAAATGCAGGGAGGTGCTCTGGTTGGTGATGCGGGCGAAGCCTTCGTGAATGCTTTGAACAGTGCATTTGTTCCCGGTGTGACTAAATTGAGCCAGAAATTTGATGAAGTATCAAAAGACATCACCCAGGCAATTAACGACATGAAAGCCGCCGATAGCCGCTCTCGCTCAGAATTCAGATAGGATTTGGAGGATTATTATGAACTTTATTCTAAAATTGGTATATTCAGCAGTTGATAATGTCATGGGTCAAATCAAGAAACTGTTGAATCAAATCACGTCCGAAATCACCTCCCCATTACGCGGGATGGTCCAACAGGTTGTTGGTGGCGTTTGGAAGGGAGATGGGGCAACACGCTTTGTCCAGGAAATGCAAACATTGGTGATTCCAGCGTTATTATCCCTGGTTGGAATTAACACCAGTTTCGTTGGTGCACTTCAAAAATCAACGGAGATATTTCGAAATGCTGACAAACAGGCTACTTCCAAAGCAAATGAATTACTGGACATTTTCGGTAATATTTACAAATAGCCTTTACTAAAAGAAAAGGAGATACAAAATGGCGCAAGAAGTATATATGGACGTTCCAGCAGTCCAAAAAATCGCTAGTAATTTTGGCAAATTTGGCCAGACCTTAAAGCGAATTGCCAAAGGTTTGGAAACTGCCATTATGGTATTGAAGGCTACCGCATTTGTAGGCATGATTGGTAACCTGGCAGTGGCTTCTTACCTTGAAAGGATCAAACCCCGGGTTGAAAAATTAGCCGAAGACATGATTGAACTTCAACATGATGTCAATGCAGCCGTCAAACATTATCAAACTGGTGATTTGAGTGGTTCAGCTCGATTCCGCAGTTGATCATTTTTATTATGAATCAATAGGGACAGTTAGCAAGTATGTGAGTCGATATCACATACTTGCTAATAATTATTATTGTTTACCAGAGGAAGTAAGGCATTATGAATCGAATTTGTCTCAAGTGTAATGTCATCTCTCAGGATTTCAATCTCTGGTGCCAGGAGAAATATTGTCCGGCGGAAAATGCGACAGAAATTTTCAATAATGGTGAATGGTTTGGAATCTTTGAAATCGTTCAGCCATTATTGATCCTTCGTTCTGCAATTGTATACCAGGCACGCCGGGAAGAAGAGATTGTTTTTCTAAAAATTGCCAATACAGGTTGCGAGGACAAATTAAGGCAGGAAGCCATCGCCTTTTTCCAGCTCGCAAAAGCCGGTCAACATCCTTTGTTACCTGTATTATTGCCAGCCCACCCGCAAAGCACGATTGCTCAACATCCCTATGGTTGGACTGTTATTCAGAGAAAAGTCAAATATTATTCGGTATTTAAATTCGTTGAAGGGGAAGTTCTAAGGAATTATTTATATAAAAATCCACAACCCTGGTTCCAACACATAGGTTGGATCGGACTCAGTGTCAGTGATGTGGTTTATTATTTACATCGCGCTGGAAAGATTCATCTCTGTTTGAACCCGGATGTTGTTTACTTACGTTTTGATAAACAGGGAATTCCAAGGCCCATGTTACTGGATCTCGGGGTAGGGGATTTAAGTAACAATATCTCTCAAATCTGGAACGACCAGTACAATTTGCCCGCCTACACACCACCGGAAATTCTTAAGAATGAAAATCAGGTCACTCATGCTGCTGATGTATATGGGATCGGTTTACTGATGTACGAGATGTTAACAGGCCATCCTGCGTATGAATATCATCTGAAAAAAGAAGACCTGGTTGCTGAGATAGTAAAAAGTGGCGTATTTAAACCCACCGGGCGAATTGACCTGAAAGAAATTCCTGCAATCGTCGAGAAAGCCATTAATGTGCACCCTCAAGCGCGTTTTACGGATGTTTTATCTCTGGTGAATGCATTAAAACCATATTTTCCCCCCATTCCTGCAGAGAAAAAATCAAGAGGTATCAATTGGAAATTGGTTTTCATCGTCCTGGCTGCTTTATTAGCCATTTCATTAATTTTAAGTTTTGCAGTTTCACTGATGCAATGATGATCGGGGAGGTATAAATTGGCAGACAAAAAATATATCGATCGACCACCCCGCATAGAACCCGAGCTACCTTCTGGCACTCGAGATATTCCCAGCCCACCTGATATCGAGACCAATCCTGGTGCTTTAATGGCACAGGCTTTCTTACCCATGATCATGATTTTTGGATATATTCTGGTATCTCTGTTTGGGCGAGGCACCAGTATGATGATGATGATCCCCATGGCACTGTCGGTGGTTGCATCAATTGCGCTGGGGTTTTACACCAACCGTCAGGAAAAAGCCCGTCGGGAACATCTGAAAGAAACCTACCAGCGCCGAATCAGCGAATTACGTCGTCAGATGGAAAGTGAACAGGAACAACAAAAAATCTATTATTATTACAATTATCCCAACCCGGATGTTGCGCTTGCCATTGCAGACGACATCACCAAAGAAGAACAACTCAAAAGAGAAGACATTCGCTCCGGTACGAGGTTGTGGGAAAGAAGACCAACCGATCACGATTTCATGAACCTGCGCCTGGGGATCAGCACCCGTCAATCGACTGTGATTTACAAAATGCCAGAGAATGAGCAGGTTGAGAACCCACTGACGCGTGAAGCCACCCGTTTGGCAGAAACCTCCCGGCTCCTGTTTGATGTTCCTGTAACGATTCCATTTTATTATCAGATCGACGAAAGAGAGCAGAAAAAGGTAGCCGCCAAGACTGATCAGGATTCTAAGGATGAGAAAAAGGGCGGCGCAAAAGATGTCACCATTCGAAACTCCATTGGCATCAGTGGAAATTCGGATGATATTGTTCACTCTTACCTGCGTACCATGCTGGTTGATTATGCCACATTCCACTCTCCACAGGACACCATGCTGTATGTAGCGGGCACCAGCGAAATGCGTAAACATTGGCGCTGGGCTTATTCACTTCCCCATTGTAAAGAAGCCGATAAAACTGAAACACTCAGTTTTGAAAGCGAAGAAAAGCCTGGCGAAAATGAAGTCGACCGCATGCGCTTGTTCTGGAAAAATTTACGCACCATTCTCGAACGTAGACGTATGCGCCTGCAGGACAAAGAAAGTGGTGTGGATGTCAAACTTCCCTTCCTGCTGGTTGTCGTGGATGTACAGACACTGGCTCCCGAATGGTCGATCCTGAAAGACCTGGAAGGGGAGGCGACCATTTCCACCATCCTGTTGGACGGCAAAGAATTAGGTGCAGGGATCATCTTTGTGGTACCGGATCGTAAAAAAGTCCCCAGCCGCTGTGAAGCTATCATCGAGGTGGCAACAGATGCAGCCGATGCAAATAGTGTTGTCTTTCGCTATGCTGAGACCGGCTTCAATACCGTACGATACGTAGGCAAGACCAAAGTGGTCAACGCACAGGAAAAAGCACGCGAATTTTCCAAAGCCCTGGAACCAGTAGACATTCGCCGTGGTTATGGTTCCAGCCTGGCATCCACTGTCACATTGCTGGAAATGTTGAACGTTTCCACCATCGATCAATTACAG
>JAHYJK010000345.1 GCA_019429225.1 Anaerolineaceae bacterium | reverse complement strand
GAACTGGTAAAACTCAATTACCACATACACACCGATGCTATTAAACACAACCTTATTCCAAAGGAACTTTCTGCGGCTCAAACTTCCATTGTTTATGCTCATGAAGCCGATGTGATGAACATTGCTTTGTTCGGAATCACAGCCAAACAATGGCGTGAAGCAAACCCTGACTTAAAAGGAAACATTCGTGACTATGCCTCAATCAACGAATTGATTTGTTTATCGAACATGGAAAATTTGAATGCAGTTTTTATCAATGAAGAAATGCCACAGAAAGAGCGGCTCATAAAACTCAATCAAATTGCCATTCAGCAAATGAAGGTTTTAGTTGAAGTAGAAAATAGAAAATTATTGAAATAATATGCAAAGCTCGACCAGTTCCTTTCAATCAGCTAGAAAAAATTACTTCAATCACCGTCTGAATTTTTGTGGTAAAAACAAAACATTTAGTAATTTTCGACATTTATCATCCTATTGTCAAGTTAACCCTTTTTCCAAATCCAATCTCAACCAATCTATATAAAGTTGATAATTGAATATCACTATGTCCATTCTCAATCCGAGATATAAAACTTTTTCGAGTTCCCGTCTTTTGAGCAAGTTCCTCTTGAGTCATGTGTGCGTCTTTTCTTGCGTCTCTTAAAATCTCTCCAATCGCAAAGGCTTTTGCTTTTATCTCAAATTCAGTCCGCTTTTCGGAGCCAATCTCACCGTATCGTTTGTCAAGATGCTCATCGAATGTTGTAATATCTTTCATTATTTGTCTCCTTTCTGTTTAAAATCAAAATACTCTTTCATAATCTGCACAGCTTTTTCAATATCCTTTTTTGGTGATTTCTGTGTTTTCTTTTGAAATCCATTAAATAATACTACCAAATTCCCTTTATCAAAGCAGCAAAATATTCGATAGATATTGCTTTCAAATTCAATCCGTATCGCAAATAATCCATCGTATCCAGTCATTTGTTCAAAGAATTTTCCTGGAATCTTTTCAGCGACTGTTACAAGAAAGAGAACGTAATCAATTTTGTCTTTTGTTTTCTCAGTCTGCTGATTGAAAAAGTCCCAAAAATATTCTCTGAAATATATCAGTTGTCGCTTTTTATTCATTCTGCAAAGTTAACGAATAATGGAACAAAATCAAATCAATCTAATCTAATTTTTATAGTTTGCAGGGTGCTCGTTCAATTGGTTACAGCGTAATATATGTCTGGAGAAACTTGACAATTACAGGGATTTGTGAGCAGGAGTAACAGCTCATTTAGTTGTTCGCCAGATATGAAGGCTCCCAAAATTCTATTGCTCTATATACACCAGTTTCTTTTGTTCAGTCTTAAAAAGTGCTATTCCACTCGTAAACAAACTCAGAATTTCCTACCTTTGAATTATTAATACCAAGACATGAATCCCGAGAAAGAAATAATAATTAAAGACTTAAAAACAAGATTATCAAATCATCTTAAAGATAATTTGACTGATGTTATATTATTTGGATCTCAATTAACAGGAAAGAATTCCAACGATTCTGATTATGACATTCTGATTGTGATAAAGAAAAAGAGCAATTGGAAGATTGAAAGATTGATTTCAGACATTTGTTACGAGATTGAACTGGAATATGGTATTATGACTGATTCGCATCTATTAACCGAAAACGAACTCAATTTACCGCGCGGTAAACAACCAATATTCTATAACGCTATTAATCAGGGTTATCACGCATGATAAACGAAGAAGATAGAAATTTATTGATAAACTATAGGTTAGAACAAGCTAACCAAACAATTAACGTTTCAAGATTCTTAATCGATTCAAATCAATTAGCTGTAGCCGTAAATCGAATTTATTATGGATTGTATTATGCAGTGACAGCATTGGCGATAAAATTCAGATTTGAAACATCAAAGCATCTGAAATTAATTGGATGGTTCAACAAAGAATTTATCTCAACTGGAATTTTAAATCCATACTATGGGAAAATATTGCGAAATGCATTTCAAAATAGAACAAAAGGTGATTATGACGCTTTTATAACCTTTGAAAAGGAAGAAGTAGTTGTAATGCATAAAGAAATGATAGAGTTTATTAAAACCATTGAAGAAATAATTAAACCTTCAGAAATTTCTTTTGCCGGTACATCACCCAAAGAATGAAAAAGATGATGGAAACATTGGCTAACCGGATCAGAACCGGATAATACGCGCCCAGGTATTGTTCCGTTCCGAATAGCAGGGACCTGCTGACGCCGTCTAATTTCAGGATAGAAAAAAGCATGTAGGCCAGAATGGAATTCATCCCGTATATTTTCAGCCAGTTGAGGTATTTTCCATAGTTGAGGTAATCAATGAGGTAGTAGAAAAGCGCCATCAGCAAAAAACAGATTCCGCTGCTGTAAAGGGTCATCGAGCTGGTCCATATTTTCTTGATTACGGGCATGTGCAAACCCCAGATTTGTCCGGCGACCATCATGGCCACACCACCAATGGCAAGCCATTGTACTTTTTTCAGTTTGGGAAGTCCACTTTTCATAATATGGCCGGCAAATACACCGGTCATTACCGTAACGCCGAAATTGAGGCTGCTCAAAATCCAGGTATACCGGTAATTGCCAAAATCGAGCCCCGTTTCGGTTGCTACAGCCCTGTCGCGGAAGCGCCCCAGTAGGATCCGGTCGATGTATTCAGCCAGGTTTTGATCGGGCGTGAAATTGCCGCCGCCAAAGCCATCAGCCCGCACAAACGTAAGCAGCAGCCAGTAGGTGACGAGAAGGCCGGAAGTAATGATGAGCTGTCCCCGCAATTTGAAATGGAGCAGCAAAATCGCCGAGATCAGGTAGCCCATGGCAATGGCTTGCAGCGTATTGGAATAGAAGTATATTTTATCCGGATCGAGCGCCAGCAGGTTGCCCTGGCACATCATGCCAAAAATCCACAGAAGTAC